>CAZYOX010000225.1:0-7393 GCA_964649285.1 uncultured Bryobacterales bacterium
GGTCCTCCGTTCCCGTTCGAGAATGATTGGGTGGCGAGCGACGGCAGCCGCCGTCGACTCCTGTGGTCGAACTCGTTTGTCACCGACGACGCCGGGCAGGTCCAGTGGATCATCGGAACAGGAACGGACATCTCGGCGGTTCGCTATGCGGAGCGCGAGTTGCACCGCAGCGAGCTCAGGGCCCAGGCCGTCCTGGATGCTGCTTTGGGTGGCATCCTCGCCGCCGATCCGGACGGGATCATCCAGTTTGCGAATCCGGAACTGGAGCGCATGTTCGGCTACTCGCGCGGGGAACTAATCGGCCAATCGATTGGGGTGCTCATACCAGAGCGATTACGGGACCAGCATCGGCGACATCGTGAGAATTTCTACAAGCATCCTGCCTCCCGGCCGATGGGTTCCGGGCTGGACCTGCGCGGGGTGAGAAAGAGCGGCGAGGAGTTCCCGGTGGAGATCTCCTTGGGCTATGCCGGGCGCGATGCCGACAACCTCGTCGTGGCGTTCGTTCTCGATCTAACGAAGATTCAGAAGACAGAGTCGGACCTGGCTAAGAGCCTTGCCGAGGTACGAGATCTCACCGGCCGGCTACTCACGGCGCAAGAGAACGAGCGCCGGCTCATCGCCCGCAACCTCCACGACGGTCTAGTGCAGGAACTGGTGGCGCACAAAGTCAGTCTGAGCATTCTAGCGCGGAAACCAGAGATGGAGAGCGCGGGACTGAGGAAAGGCATCCTGCGTTTGGAGCGCGATGCGCAACAGCTGGCCGAACACGCCAGGAAGATCTCCCACGACATCCATCCGGCGGCGCTCGAACATCTTGGATTAATGGCGGCGCTGCGGTCCAATGCAACCGAAGTCCGGAGGATGACAGATGTCGAAGTCCTGATTGAAACCGAAGGGAAACTCCCAGCCCTCACTCGCGAAGCGAGTCTTGGACTCTTCCGAATCGCTCAGGAAGCGGTGTGGAATGCCGCGCGACACTCCGGCGCGAACACCGTGATGGTGACGGTTCGTGCCGATTCGGGGTCCGTTGAACTCACGGTAACCGACCACGGCTGCGGCTTCGATTTCTCCAAGACATTTCCTGCCGATTCACTGGGACTTGTGAGCATGAAGGAGCGCGCTCGCCTGATCCGTGCAAGCCTCGATGTTGATTCGACCCCGGGCGCCGGCACAACCGTCCAAGCTGTCATGCGGCGGGAGGCGGCCAAATGAAGAGAGCGCCGACGGTGCTCATTGCGGACGACCACAAGCTCTTCGTGGAGGGCATCCGCAAGATTCTGGAGCCCGAGTTCCAAGTCGTCGACGCGGTCAGCGATGGCCGCGCGCTTCTCGATAAAGCAGCCTGCAGCAGCTGCCCCGATGTGATTCTGATCGACATTTCGATGCCTTTGCTGAACGGCATCGAGGCGCTCCGGCGATTGCGCAAGGCCGGCTGCCGGTCGAAGCTCATCATCCTCACCATGCATGCGGACGTGGAGTTCGCTTCGGCGGCGCTCAATGCGGGCGCCGATGGATTTCTACTGAAACACTGTGAGCCTGAGGAGATCCTGAAGTCGCTCCGAGAGGTGATGTTGGGACGTCAGTACGTCGCAGAACAACTTGCCGGCGCAATGTTCGAAGCGACGCATGGGCGATTGAAGGAGTCCGCCCCAAACCTGACCTTGACGGCGAGAGAACGGGAAGTGCTGCAGTTGCTCGCGGAAGGCTTGGCCGTCAAGGAAATCGCCGCCACTCTGAACCTCTCGCCCAGAACAATCGAGTTTCACCGGTATAACATCACCAACAAACTTGGTTTGAAGACCGTTGCTGAACTTACCCGCTACGCCGTCAAGCACGGAATCGTCGGAGCCTAGATTCGCAACTAGGAGTTTTACGAGTCTGCTGATCCGGCCCATCCGTGAAATTCTATAGCTGCGTGAGCGAGGGGTCATGAGACCATTTACGGTGCTTCTACGCGAACTTTGAAGACTAGAGTTCTAATAGCTGATGACCATCCCCGAGTCCTGGACAGCGTCAAGCTCCTGCTTGGGGCGGAGTTCATGGTCGTCGGAGCTGTTGCCGACGGGACTGCTTTGATCGCTGCCGCGAAAGAACTGCAGCCGGACCTAATCATTACTGACCTCGTCATGGAGCCGACCAGCGGCCTAGAAGCGGCTGCAGCGCTTTTGAGCAACGGAGAGACTCGGCCCTTGATGATCCTGCTCACCGGCATCACAGACGGCGAGGCAGCCGCTGCGGCGTTTGAGGCCGGAATCAGCGGCTACGTGTCAAAGACCAGGCTCTCGGAAGACCTGATCCCCGCCATCCATGCAGTGCTCGCTGGATTACGCTTTACCTCAGCCGAATTGAACAGCAACCACCCATCCTAGTTAGGCCTGCCCTCCCAAGAATCTTCGGTCAGACCGAGAATCCCCGGTAAATTTCGGGGTTCTTCTTGCCGCCTAGCGGCCTATCTTTGGGGGGAAATGGCCCACGGACACATCCTACCTCTCGAAAAACGACTTGGTTCTTGCGTGGGATCTCGCCGATGCGCTTGAGAGCGAGGGTACGCGGTCTGTGCGGTCCGAACAGTCGCAGCGGCGGTTCACGCGGCGGGCAGCGATCGTTGATGAGAATGCAGTGAGCTGCACTCGGGACGAGGCTGCCGCGCTGCGAGCGGCTGTTCAGGGAGTTGCTATCCGGTTGAGCGCAGCGCAACGCCAGCAGGAAGACGAGTGGACCTTCGCCGAGGTCGTCCAGAAGCCTTTCTTGGATCGGAGCTGCTCGCCAAGTTGACTCGCGACACTCAACCGGTCACGCGATTTATCGTCGCGTTGGTCAACGTATTCGCTTAATCGTATAGGAGAACAACAAGATGTCTAAGGTAGCAATTCAAAAACGGCCCGAAGAGACGAAGTCGATCTGGTCGCTTTTCGATGACACCGAGCGACTTTTCAACCAATTGCAGCAGCGGGCATTTGAGCGCTTCAAGCAGCGCGGCGGCGGAGACGGCATGCAGTTGGAAGACTGGCTGCAAGCCGAACGCGAGATGCTCGATATACCGCCCTCAGAGTTGACCGAAGACGATGAGACGCTTCACTTGCGGGCGGCCGTGCCGGGCCTCAAAGCAAAGGACATCGCGGTGACGGCTACTCCGCGAGAACTCGTCATCCGTGGCGAGACCTCTGAGCGCAACAACGGCAAGAAGGGGAGAACCCGTTTTTCCGAATTCAGCGAGAGGCGGCTGTTCAGGAGCTATGGTTTGCCCGCCCGTGTGGACGTCGACAAGATCTCGGCCGACCTGCAAGACGGCATGCTGGTAATCGACATGCCCAAGGCGGAGCCAGCCAAGAGAGTGCAGGTCGCGGAAGCGTCCGCGGTGAGCCCGAAGCGTTTGCTGGCCCCAGCGCAGGCGTCGATGTCGAGCCGCAAAGTTCCAGCGCTCCCGGGCAACCGGCAACCGGCTGGCTAGCAGGGACTGGGAATGGACAATGAAGCGATATTGTTTCAACGAGTCCGAGAAGAACGAGATCGCCTGCGCCTACAGGCGAATCTCGGCACAACCGAGATTCGCAGTCAATGGGAGACCGTGGAAAAGAAATGGAAAGAGCTCATTGATCGGACCGCCGCTCCAAGCGAGCTGCAGATTTTCGAGCGTGAGCTCGCGTGCGAACTAAGGAAAGGCTACGAGAGGTTGGAGGCTGCAATGAAGAATATTCGACAGCAAGCATCTGAGCCCTGCCTGGAGCGCAAAGACGTCGAACAGTTGGCTTACGAATTGTGGGACCGCCGGGGCCGCCCGGTAGGCTCGCCCGACGAGGATTGGCTCCGCGCCGAAAATATTCTGACCGGGAAGGGGGCAGAGGAGCCGCTGCCTGCCCTGGTAGGCAACGGGATTGAGGAAGACGGCTTCCCAGCGCCAAACTGGAACTAGCGCCATCAAGGTTCGCCGAAGACGTACACCGAACCTGAGTGGCGCTCATCACCCGACGACGTCACCCGCGAATTGATCCGCCGGGTCCGGCGGATCAATTCACCGCAAGATCTCATCAAACACTCAGGACGGGTATCTCCGCACGGCATATTAACTCGTGCACAAGGTGTTGACGGCGGCCGAAGAAACTTGCTTGCGGCGCTCTTCCTACAACCAGAAGGTCTGCCTTGAGTTGCACAACCTGGCTAAGGATGAAGTGGACGGGGTCAGACGCGTCAACATGAATATCAGCTTTGCACCCGGTCTCGCTCACGAGTTGCTTGACTTGTTCGGCATGGTGAGCAACAACCTGGGAATGGAGATTCGGTGGGAACCAATCCTCTCCTCCGAGAGCGCCGCTCAGTTCTAGACTCGGCGTCGCGTGCACCACGTCGAGTCTAGAGCTGCCGCATACCTGTCCTAGGTCGCGCGCGAACTCTAGCGCCCGCCGGCTGTGCTCGTCGAGTTCAACAGCGCAGACGATGCGCTGATACGGATGGCGATCCCAAGGCTCCAGCTCGGCTATGTGGGCCCCGGTGAGAATCGGGACGGAGAGGTCGTGCAACAGCTTGGAGACGACGGAACCGAGCAGCATTCGCCGAAACGGTCCGCGGCCATGTGTGGCTACGACGACGAGCTCAACATTCCGCTCGTTCACGAGTTCCGCTATTCCACGGGATGGATCTCCGCTGCGAGCAATACATTCGGCTGAGAAAGCGCCGAGCGTTTTGGAGACGAATTCTCCGAGGCGCCGCTCGAGGTCCGAGAGGGCACGAGCATCGTCGGCCAGGACGGGGTAAAGGACCGCATAGTCCGCAGGCGTCGGCGGGAGAAAATGCGCGGCTATCAAATTCGCTTGCAGGAGTTCCGCCAGCGCGCCGGCATGTTCGAGTGCAGCGGCAGATCTATCCGAAAAATCGATAGGGGCTAGGATGGTTTGAACGTTCAACATCGTGGTGTGATTCCTAAACGCGGTCTATAACTCCAATTCGAGATTCAACACGCTGCGATCATCTGAATTCTCTGAAACTCGGAAGCCGGCTTTGACCGCGAACTTGAGCATGTTAAGGTTCTCGGCCAACACTACTCCGTACATCCTTCTGACTCCTTTTTGGCGCGCACTCCCGATCAGATCCCTGAGCAGTTCAGCTCCTAGGCCCTTTCCGCGCCAATCGTCGGCAATCACTACCGCGAATTCGCACGACTCGTCAAATGGATCGACGAAATAGCGGGCAACGCCGATCACGCGCTCGCCAGCCGATTCGCCGACGACGGCGATAAAGGCCATTTCACGGTCGTAGTCAATTTGCGTGAAGCGCGCAAGCATCTCCGGCGTGATCTCCGAAACGGCGTACAAGAATCGGAAATACTTGGATTGATGTGACAGGCCATTGACGAACCGGCGCTCGATGGCCGCGTCCTCGGGCCGAATCGGCCGGAGAGTCACGACTGTCCCGTCGGCCAGCTCCCAGTTCCGTACTAGTCGCTCCGGATAAGGGTGGATCGCCATGTGGCCATACTCTTGTTCCGACGCGGGGCGACTCCTTACGACAATTCGGGCGTCGATCGCCAAGACGCCGGTTTCGTCCGCCAACAGCGGATTGATATCGAGTTCCTGCAAGGCCGGTAACGCGCAGACCATCTCCGATATGCGGAGCAGGACGTCCTCGACAAGGCCCTGATTGATGGGGGGCGAGCCGCGAAAGCACCCCAAGCACGCGGCTGCACGCGACGATGCGATGAGCCTCTGCGCCAAGTAGCGATTCAGCGGCGGCACGCCGATGGCGCGATCGCGTACGATCTCCACCATTGTGCCGCCCAAGCCGAAGGTGATTACGGGCCCGAAGACTGGATCGGATGCAACGCCGATCATCAGTTCGCGGGCAGAACCGCGTGGCGCCATTCGCTCGACTAGCACGCCTCGAATCTCTGCCTGAGGCGCCGCCTGCTCTACGCGGTCGACGAGCCGGTTCATAGCCTGGGGCAACTCGTGGGCGCCGCGGATGTCCAACTGCACGCCCCCTACCTCCGTCTTGTGCATAATGGCCGGAGAGTCTATCTTCAACGCGATGGGAAACCCCAACTCTTCGGCCGCAATCACGGCCTCGGAAGGGCTCTTCGCCGGAATGCTCGGAAGGATCGGCACGCGAAACGCCGCCAGCAAGGCTTTCGATTCCGCCAAGGTCAGCTCATTACGATGTTCTGCCAGAGCGCCTTCAACGATCATTCGGGCGCCTTCCACGTCCGGCGCTTCATGCGCGGCCAAGGGTGTCGGCATCTCTAGCAGAAGGCGCTGGTTCTCGTGATAGGCAAGCATAGTCGCAAACCCTTCCACGGCGGCCTCAGGGGTCCGGTAAGTCGGGATCCTGGCGGCATGGAATATCTCTCGGCTTGAGGCAACGCTCGCTTCTCCCATCCAGGCTGTGAATATGGGCTTGTGCCCGTGCACTGCGAGTGCTGCTACCTTCCTAGCGACCTGCTCTGGCTGGGTCATTGCCTGTGGAGTGAGAATGACGAGAAGCGCGTCGACGCCATCGTCGGCTAAGCAGACTTCGGCCGCAGCGGCGAACGTATCAGGACTTGCATCGCCAAGGACGTCGATAGGATTCGCGCGAGACCAATGGGCAGGTAAGTCGGCGTTAAGCGCAGCCATGGTCGTTGGAGAGAGAGTAGCCAACCGGACTGCCTTGTCAGCCGCGGCGTCCGCTGCCATCACCGCCGGGCCTCCCGCGTTGGTCACAATCGCCAGGCGGTCGCCTTTGGTACGTACTCCAACCTGCATCGTCGCGGCGGCAGAGAAAAAACTAGAGAAGCTCAAGACGCGAACAGCACCGGTGCGCCGCAGGATGGCGTCGAAAACGTCGTCTTCTCCAAGTAGGGCTCCTGTGTGTGTTGCAGCGGCCCGCGTCCCTGAAGACGAGCGTCCAGACTTCATCACAACAACAGGCTTGACGCGTGCGGCCGAGCGCAGGGAACTAACGAACCGCCGGCCGTTACGAACACCTTCAACGTAAAGCATGATGCTCTTGGTGGCGTCATCGGCTGTCAAGAAGTCCAAGATCTCGCCGAAATCCACATTCGCCGCCGAGCCAATAGACACGATGCTCGAGAACCCCACGCCGCTCGTCTGCGCCCAGTCGAGCACCGCCGCACAGAGCGCCCCCGATTGCGAGATCAGGCCGAGCCCGCCGAACTTCGCGGAATTGGAGCCGAACGATGCGTTCAGTTCAATGTCCGGACGCAGCACGCCGAGGCAATTGGGTCCGAGAAACCGGATGCCATAACGCCGTGCAACTGTCTCGAGTTGCTGCTTGAGTCTCTGACCTGCGGGTCCGGCTTCTTGGAAGCCGGCGGAGATTATCACTGCTGCCGTGATCCCGCGCTGGCCGCATTGTTCAAGGATCCCGGGTACGGTCTCGGCAGGCGTCGCAATGATGG
>CAZYOX010000226.1:0-7376 GCA_964649285.1 uncultured Bryobacterales bacterium
TCTGACCCGCTCGGGCACGAATGAGTGGCACGGCAGTTTCTTTGAAAATTTCCAAGCTGAAAATCTCAACGCCCGGCACCCCTTCCAAGCGGTAAAGGGAGCCTTCACCTACAACCAATTCGGCGGCTCGGTTGGCGGGCCGATTGTAAAGAACAAGCTCTTCATCTTTTCCACCTACGAGGGCTACCGCGAAAGCAGATTCGCCCGAGTCGCGGGCGACGTTCCGACGCCGTCGATGAGAGAACAGGCAATCGCAGCCGTGCCGGAATATGCCGAACCCTTGAAATACGTCCCCTTGCCGAATCTGCCCTTCGCCGCTGGAGCTACGAGCGGCCGGTACGATGCGGGCGGCCTCCAAATTGCGCGGGACAATCACTTCGACTTCAAGGGCGACTTCCGGATGAACGACAACAGCAACCTGTCGGTGACCTACAACCGCGGGAGGCCCTATCGCCTGACGCCTCGCATCAATGTCGACGGGGCCAATGATCAGGTGCTAAATACCTGGTCCGACCGCTTCACGGTCAGCTTCGTGACCGGAGGCGCGGCGTGGACTTCGGAGTCGCGCGTCGGTTACAACCGTAACAATATCGAGAGGATCGATGGCATCTTCACCATTCTCGATCCGGTCAATCCTAACGAAGAGACCCTCTTCGGCCGTCGTCTCGGCAGGCTCAATCCCAGCGTGTTGGGTTGGAGCACGGCGGGCGGCGAAATCGTGGAGCTGACCGGCCCCACGATGACGTACAACCAGAAGTTTTCCTGGACGCTCAGCGAACACTCCATCAAGTTCGGCGGTCAGTTGACCACGCACTGCTGCCAGCGGGCGAACACAGAAAATGTCGTCTGGGCCTACAGCAGCATGGCTGACTTCCTGGCCAACATTCCGAGTAACATCAACGCTTCATTCGGTAATGGCGAGTATGAGGCGAATATGCGGGAATTCGGGTTCTTCGTCCAAGACGACTGGAGAGTCACTTCGAACCTGACCCTGAATCTCGGCTTCCGCTACGACTACTTTGGGCACATCGTGGCCGAGGAACGGAACAACTCCGGCAGCTTCTTGGTTAACCCCGACGGTCTGTTGGATGCCGCCTTCAACCTCGGACCCATTCGGCCGGCGGACAACCCCTTTGAGAGCGACGCGCTCAACTTCTCGCCGCGCTTCGGCTTCGCTTACAACGTAGGCGGCACCGGAAAGACGGTCCTTCGCGGCGGTGCCGCATACGTGTTCAGCCCGCAAATTCTTGGTTCTTTCTGGCAGTCGGTAGGAACCGAATTCGTGCCAAAGAGAGTCATTTTCAACCGCGCGCAGGCGCTTGAGCTGGGGATCAAGTACCCCATGTATAACGACGACCTGGCCAAGATCGTCACGCAAGAAGCGCAGCTCAAAGGCAACACCAACATCTTCACCGCGGTCGATCCGCAGGTTCAAAACCCGTACGCATTGCAATACAGCTTGGGCGTCCAGCGCGAGCTGACTTCGTCGCTGGTTTTGGACACCGCATTTGTGGGCGTGCGCGGAACGAAGTTCATCATGTTCCGTCCGCTCAACGAACCCGACCGGATCACGGGCCTCCGCCCCAACCAGAAGCTTCTGGCTAATTTCTACGCCGACGCTTCCCAGAACTCGAGCTACGTGTCCTGGCAGACGTCCCTTCGCAAGCGGTACTCGAACAACCTGAGCGGAAGCTTCCATTACACCTACGGAAAGTCGCTGGCCAACGGCGGCGGCGACAATGGAGCCTACTACCAAGGCGACAACGACGCCCGTACGCAAGACTTCTTCAATCTCCGCGCAGAGTACGGACCCATCGTGGGCGACACGACGCACGTCGTCTCGTCTCAGGTGGTTTACGACCTGCCGGCGCTCTCGAACCTTGGCGGCATCGGCCGTCACATTCTTGGCGGATGGCAGGCCGCCGGCATCATCACCGCTCGCTCAGGCGAACCGTTGGGCATCACACAGAGTTCATCGCGCTACCACTCGCGGCCGGACTACATCGGCGGAGAAACGTCGTTCGATGACTACGGGGATACGCTACGGTTCCTGAACAGGGCCGCCTTCCAAACTGTGCCGATCATCACGGCATCGGGCGCCACCGCGCGTCCGGGCAACCTTGGATGGGGCGCGGTTCGCGGCAACAGCGGCTGGAACGTAGACTTCTCGCTCGGAAAGAACTTCGCGATCACCGAGCGAGTGGAACTCCAACTTCGCACGGACATGTTTAACGCATTCAACAACGTCATCTTGTCGGGAATGCAAACCAACATCAACAACAACCAGTTCGGCCGGTTCCAGAACACCACCGGACCGCGGCAAATTCAGCTGAACGCACGGCTTACCTGGTAGGCTTAACCTCAGCTCACTCGCCCTAAACGGGCTCCGCGCAACCGCTGCGCGGGGCCCGTTTTCCGTTTGTGACCTAGCAAAAATCCGAGTCCGCACCTCGGCAACCGCACCCCCTCGCGCCGCTTCCACCCCCACGACCTCGTCTACTTGTGAGAAATCATACGCTTGACGTCGCGGATTTCAGCGACTACACTGCCTAGGGTCTCGGTACTCGCGGGGAGGGTACCGTTTTCGAGGTTATTTACAAGATGAATCGTTTCAGACTTTTAGTTAGGGGTCTGTCTGTCCTGGCCCTCATGGCGACGTGGTCGCTCATGGGGAACGCCCAGGTCACGACAGCTACGCTCGCTGGAACCGTTACGGATGCCAGCGGCGCAAGCATTCCGGGCGCTGAGGTGACGATCACCCACACCCAAACCGGCGCAGTGCAAACCAAGTCGACGACCGCAACCGGCGATTACCAGTTCGACTTTCTGCGTCCAGGCACTTATACGATTGCGATCGAGTCCGAGGGGTTCAAGAGATCCCAGACGACGCCGTTCGAGTTGTTGGCAGGACAAAATGTGCGCCAGACGCACGCTCTAGAGATCGGCGCCATCACGGAAACAGTGGAAGTGGAAGGCGCGGCTCCCCTCGTGAGCACGGTTTCCTCCGAGCAGGCCGAAAGTTTTGACACCAACACGGTGCAAGACTTGCCCCTGGCCCGGCGCAACTTTTCCGGCATCCTCAGTATCGGCACCGGCGTGACCACCGGCGGCGGCGGATCGGGCGAAGGAATTCGCCTGAACGGCGTCGGCCGTAACGGCACGGGTTTCGCCGTGGACGGCACCGAAGCCAGCGCCAATCCTGAAGGACGCAGCACGCAGACCTTCGGCGGAGCTGCTTATGTGGACATCATGAGCATCGAATCGATCTCGGAAGTTCATACCGTCAAGGGCGTACTTCCGGCCGAATTCAGCGGCGGCTTGGGCGGACAGATCAACGTTCTGACCCGCTCGGGCACGAATGAGTGGCACGGCAGTTTCTTTGAAAATTTCCAATCCGATAGCCTAAACGCCCGGCACCCCTTCCAAGCGGAAAAGGGAGCCTTCACCTACAACCAATTCGGCGGTTCGGTCGGCGGGCCGATCGTAAAGAACAAGCTCTTCATCTTTTCCACCTACGAGGGTTACCGGGAAAGAGCATTTGCACGCGTAGCTGGCGACGTTCCGACGCCGTCGATGCGCGAGACGGCGATTGCCGCCGTACCCGAATACGCCGAGCCGCTGAAGTACGTGCCGTTGCCGAACCAGGCGTTCGCACCGGGCGCACTGATCGGCCGATACGAGGCGGGCGGTTCACGGGTCGCTGAAGACAATCACTTCGATTTCAAGGGCGACTTCCGGCTGAACGACACCAGCAACCTAGCGGTGACCTATAACCGCGGAAGACCCTACCGTCTGACGCCTCGTATTAACGTCGACGGCGCCAATGATCAGGAACTTAATACTTGGTCCGACCGCTTCACTGCCAGTTTCGTTACCGGAGGCGCGCAGTGGACTTCGGAGTCGCGCGTCGGGTACAACCGCAACAATATCGAGAGGATAGACGGTATTTTCACCATTCTCGATCCGGTCAATCCCAACGAAGAGATCCTCTTTGGCCGCCGCCTCGGCAGGCTCAACCCGAACGCATTGGGTTGGAGTACCGCTGGCGGCGAGATCGTACAGTTGACCGGTCCCACGATGACCTACGCCCAGAAATTTTCCTGGACGCTAAGCAACCATTCCATCAAGTTCGGCGGTCAGTTGGCGACTCACTGCTGCCAGCGAGCCAACACGGAAAACGTCGTCTGGCAATACAGCAGCATGGAGGACTTCCTGGCCAATATTCCGAGTAACATCAACGCCTCATTCGGCAATGGCGAGTACGAAGCCAACATGCGGGAATTCGGCTTCTTCGTCCAAGACGATTGGCGCGTCACTTCGAACCTGACGCTCAATCTCGGCATGCGCTATGACTATTTCGGTCACATTGTGGCTGAAGAACGGAATAATTCGGGAAGCTTTTTGGTAAATCCCGACGGTCTATTGGACGCCGCTTTCAATCTCGGACCCATTCGGCCGGCCGACAATCCTTACGAGAGCGACGCGCTGAACTTCTCGCCGCGTTTCGGCTTTGCCTACAACGTCGGCGGCACCGGCAGGACCGTTGTCCGCGGCGGCGCAGCCTACGTATTCAGCCCGCAGATCCTCGGCTCCTTCTGGCAGTCGGTGGGAACCGAGTTTGTGCCGAAGAGAGTCATTTTCAATCGGCAGCAAGCGCTCGACCTGGGGATCAAGTACCCCATGTACAACGACGATCTGGCCAAGATCGTTACGCAAGAAGCTCAACTCAACGGCTCCACAAACATCTTCAGCGCGGTCGATCCGAACATCCAGAATCCGTACGCGTTGCAGTACAGCCTGGGTATCCAGCAAGAGTTGACCTCGTCGCTGGTGTTGGACACCGCGTTCGTGGGCGTGCGCGGAACGAAGTTCATCATGTTCCGTCCGATGAACGAGCCCAATCGGCAAACGGGTATTCGTCCCAACGAAAACCTTCTCGCCAACTTCTACGCCGACGCCTCCCAGAACACTAGCTACGTGTCTTGGCAGACGTCCATCCGCAAGCGTTACTCCAATAACTTCAGCGGGAGTTTCCATTACACGTGGGGCAAGTCGTTGTCCAACGGCGGCGGCGACAATGGGGCCTACTATCAAGGCGATAACGACGCCAAGAATCAAAACTTCTGGGATACGTCCGTTGAGTGGGGACCGGCGACCGGCGACATCACTCACACGGTCTCCGCTCAAGCGGTTTACGACTTGCCCGCTCTAACCAACATGGGCGGCGTCGCTCGCCAAATCCTGGGCGGCTGGCAGGCCTCGAGCATTATTTCCGCCCGGACTGGCGAACCATTGGGCATTAACCAGGGTTCCTCGCGTTACGAATCGCGACCGGACTACGTATCCGGAGACCCCACCCTTGAGGGTTGGGATGAGACGCTCGTGTACCTCAACAAAGACGCCTTTGCGAAAGTGCCGATTGTTGAGGCCTCGGGCGCCACGGCGCGTCCGGGCAATCTTGGTTGGGGCGCCGTGCGCGGCCCTGGCTCTTGGAACGTGGACTTCTCGCTCGGCAAGAACTTCGCGATCACTGAAAGAGTGGAACTCCAACTTCGCACCGACATGTTCAATGCTTTCAATCATGTGAACCTGTCAGGGCTGCAACTTAACATCAACAGCGGTAACTTTGGAAGGCTTCAGAGCGCAAACTCACCGCGGTCAATTCAGCTCAATGGCCGGATTACCTGTTAGTCTTTCGAGTGGCTAATTAACACACCGGCCCCGCGCAACCTCTGCGCGGGGCCTTTTTCGGTTAATTGGTTAGTAGGCGTCGCCAAATTACGACTTGCCCGCAACAAATAACCAAAAAATCAGCCATTAATATCGCGCCATTTTTCTGCGCCGGCTTCTCGGCGTCAGCCCCCGCTCATCGGATCGATAGATATGCTCATGCCGGAAAAGCTCGTCTCCCAGCGCGCTTGCTCTCGTGGACGGTCAGCACCTTGGGCGCGAGATAGATGCCGCGCTTCGAGCCGACCTTCGCGGATGGCTTTCGACAGACCGGCGACCAGACCGTCGGCCGTGATGAAGTAGGCGCCGAAGCCGGTCTGGATGGCGGCTTCGGTTAAGCGACCGAGACACGTGGCTTTCCGACGCTGGGCCGGAGCGCAGACTTCCAGCTCTAGAACCATTTGTGCGTCGTGCCATGGACGGGCCGTTTCACCGTCTCCCAGACCCAGCTGCGCAACTCAAGGTCGGCTAGGGCTCGTCGCCGTGCGGTTGCACAGGAAGTTGCGACGCACGTACTTGGCGTCAGATCGACCTTGCCATTGGTCTGGGCGCGATAGGCCTGCAAACGCGCGGCGTGAAGCCCCAGTGACGCGCGAAATCGCCGAAGGCCCGATTCCAGCCCGACTCGCCGCGATCCTCGGTTTCTTCGATGAGCGTCTTCCATGCGGTTCGTAGAGGATCTCCTCGGGCACGCCGCCGGGCCGCCAGAAGGCCTCTTCGTGCTGCCACCGGCAGCATCGGCGCCTCCCTCCTTGACCCGACTGGGCGGCGCGACAGCCTGCACTACAGACATGCACATTTGGGAGGCGGAGCCGGGGACGATGCAGATCGGGCGGGCTTGCCGGCGCTCGGCATCCGGCGCATCACCGCAGGCAAGGGGATTCAAGTGGGACTCGATCGGTCGGCTGGACGGCGGGTTGTGGTTTTGGTGCGCGAACAGCGCATCGATTTCCGAACGCTGGGAAGCTTCGCCCTCGGGTCCGCCCTACAATGGCCGTGGGAGCCTTGCTCCAACGATGATGCCCGGTATGGCCCGCTCGACTACATCGAGATCGATGGTGGCTCGCGCAACCAAGCGCATGACTCGTCGTCCAGCTTCGGTGGCGGCCGTTGGAGCGCTCCGTCCCGAATGACTCAGCCATTCAGCCAGACCCAGGTTCGCACCCCAGGGCCTTTAGTCGCCGGTCTGCTCTTCGGAGCCAGCTCACTTCCAGCCCGTACCCGAGGCTTCGCCGGCATGCCGTAGTCCCGTAAACCGACTCCACGTCATCCTTGTTGGGGAGGACTTCCATCCTACGGGAGACGCTAATGCGGTTCTCGCCATGCGCGACCGCTCTGGAGACCAGGAACTATATCGTGTGTCCAGATGCCGACGAATAATCGCTGCGCGTCGGCAGATCGACGGCACCGAAGTCCGCCGCAATATAGAGACGGGTAGTAGCGATGACGCAACCCATGCTGACCCTGCCGGAGCACTTTGTGCCGCTGGACGCCGAGGAGCACACAAAATTTTGCCGCCGCCTCGAATCATCGGGGCGGCGGCTGATGGTTTGTAGTTGTGGCGCGGAAGTCGCTTAGAGCGGGCGTACTATTTCTCTTCCGACACTTGCGGGTCATGTACCGGCTCGAGCTCGGTAGAAACGCCA
>CAZYOX010000227.1:0-7368 GCA_964649285.1 uncultured Bryobacterales bacterium
ACTTCTCCCAGCTGAGCGCGCCGCGCATGAGCTAAGGCTTGATCGCCGCCCTCGTATTCCACTTCGCGCAAGTAATCGTCCCAGCCGGTGCGTACGATCGTGGCGTCGGCGACGAGGTAATGCATGTTGTACTCGTGCATTAACAAGATGCCGCGAGTCTTCAGCGCCTGGTCGTAGACGTAGACGTGAAAATGGTTGTTGCCGAACTGGAACAACGTCTCGTCGAACTCTTCGGGACGGTATTCAGCCTTATTGCGAATGCGAATGGGATGGGCGCTGCCGAATCCTTCCGGCTCGTATCCATCGTCGATGAAAACGTCGACTTGGGCGTGCGCGGCCAAGTGAGGCAGCAACGCTCGCGAATAGTCGGCGATGCCGGTCGGCGCCGGAGGCAGAGGGGTGAAGACCGCCAATCTCATTCGGCCAATTTGAGCGAGAACGTACCCAACTCAAATGGTACCCGAATCAACAGAGGCGTCCTGGCCGCATCCTGGGCCAAGAAGAGTTCGATGTTCACCGGCTTGCCTCGGCCGGTCACGTCGACCAAGATACGATCGGCCTGCTGCGTTTTCCCGCCGGCTTCGATCGCGCGCGTTTCAACGTAGCTGAAGGTGATCTGCAACTGCGTGCCGAAATTGAGGTCGTCGGGAGGAGGGACGCGGCCGTGAGCGAGATCTTGCCGCAGCGAATAGAAATACGTCAGGGCATCTCGCGCGCACGGCGGAACGATCTGGTCTTGGGTGGTGCCATCGGCCAGGTTCCGGCGCAATGCACGGTTCTTGGCCTGGTCGAAGGTTACTTCTTCGTTTTGCTTCTTCTTGCCATGAGAAACGACTTTCTTGAAAAAAGTCGAACACAAGGAGAAGTCCGCCTTCGACCGATACTCGTCTTCGATGGCGAGAACCGGCAGGCTAGCGTTGACATCAGCGGAAAATGCCCATCCGGTCTGGTTGGAATTAGCGGAGAACGTCGCTTCGCCCAGCCGCAAACCGCTTGGCCAGACGATGTCGTAGCGCAGCGTTTCGCCGTTCGCAAAGGGCGTCGCCTCGGGAGTCTCTGCCGTAAGAGAGCCCAGTCCCAGGCTCGCGAGCAACGACAATATCAGGGCTGTGGTTCTTACCTGCAACTGGCTCGCCTCCATTTCCTCTGATTCTAGCGTTGCCTGGCGATCTGGCCGGCAAACTCGACGGCGCCGCGGTTTTCCGCCGTCTGGCGGAACTTACGCAGCATCTCAAACAATAGGACGCCGCCGGCTACCGCTACGTTTAGGGATTCTTTGACGCCCAACATCGGAATTCGCACGTGAACGTCCGCTTCCTCCAAAACTGGCGTGCTGAGCCCGTCTACCTCATTGCCGAACAACAGCAGAACAGGGAAGCGCGGATTCCAATCGAATACGTCAACGGCTTGCGGCGTGGTCTCGACAGCGGCCGTCTGCCAACCTTTAGCGCGGTATTCATGAATGAGGGCGCCGAGGTCCGCGCGATGGTCCCAGGGGAGGCTTTCTTCCGCGCCGAGGGCCGTCTTGGCGATTCCTTTGTGGGGCGGGCGGCCCGTGTAGCCGCAAAGATGCAAACGCTCAATCCCCGCGGCGTCTCCGCTGCGGAAAAACGCGCCAACGTTGTAGACGCTGCGAATGGAGTCCAATGCCGCTGCAACGGGCAACCGTGAGGACGAATCAACCACACTCGCGATCTTAGCGAATGCAGCCGGAACAGAGGATAGGGCTACTTCGCCGGAATCTCGATCCGTTTGCGCACGGATTTGACCAGCGAATCCGCCTCGAAAGGCTTGGTGATATAGTCCTTGGCGCCCACCATGCGGCCGCGAACCTTGTCGAAGAAACCGTCCTTGCCGGATAACATCACGACCGGGATGTGCTTGAACGCATCGTTGCCGGTGATGACTTTGCAGACTTGATAGCCGTCCATGCGCGGCATGGTGATGTCGAGCAGGATGAGGCTGGGCGTTTCTTCGTTGAGCTTGGCGAGCGCCTGTAGGCCGTCCTCGGCGATCTGAACGCGGAACAGCTCTTTCTCCAGCGTGGAGAGGACCATGCGTTGGACGGTACGGCTGTCGTCGACGACGAGAACCAGCGGGCGTCGGGAAACCTGTTCCAAAGCAGCGGCCAGAGCTTCGTTGCCGCGGTCTAGGCGAGCGGCTTGCAACAGATGCGGCAAGGCCGAGTTCGACTGGCGCAAATTCAAGTAGCCTAGGGCGAGCTTGGTGCATAGGGCTGCAGTCGGCTCTAGGTCCGCCCGCTCTTCCCACTCGGAGATGAGTCGCTTGAGCGAAACGCGGTCGACGTCTTCGTTGCGCGCCATGTCGGCGAGCCGGTTCAGGTCCACCACCGACTTGCATGCGGGGCAAGACGACTCCACGCGATGCGACTGCTGGCCGCAAAGGATGCATTCCCAATGCGTGTTAACGGATCTTGCGGCCTGTTCGCGGTTCTCGACTTCGGTTACGGCCTCTGTCTCCGTTTCGGGTTCTTGCCAGTCGACGGCGGATTTGGCGGGCACGGCATCTTGCGTGAGCATCGCCAGCAAAGTGGCGTTGTCTTCGGAAGACTCCTCGTCGTCGCGGGACGAATAGCTGCTCGCCCAGGAGTCTTCTTCAGAGTAGGGCTCGTAGGGGGTCCCGCTCCGCTCGGCGAGAAGCCGCCGAATCGGGTCGTCGTCTTCCGCGGCGACTTTGGTGTCGTCCACGTGCTGATCGAGCGCTTCCAACGCGCGAAGCGTGGCAGCATGGTCCCCGTGTTCTTCTTCTGATTTCTCGGAGGCTTCGGGGAATTCAGAGGCCGATTCGGTTTCCTCCTCGGGCTCAACTTCGCTCCAGAAATCCGCCACGGACGTGGTTGTTTCGGGTTCTGCTGAGGCCTCGGCTTCGAGGGCGGCCAAAGCGTCGTCATCGCCGTCATCCGAGCGCTGCGTTTGCAGGTCGGCTTCGGAAAGCTCCTCGGAGGCGTCGGAGCCTTTGATGATCGCTTCGGCGGTTTCCGCCTGCTCGAACGCCGCTTCTTCAGCGACCTCCTCAGCGGTCCCTTGCGCGACGGCCTCTTCGGCCGCGGCTTCCTCGTTCGCCGTTGCAGCTTCTTCTTCTACGACTTCCTCGGCTGCTTTCTGCTCGACGTGCTGCTCGGTGTACTCCTCAGTTGTCGTCTGCGTTTCCGCGGGTTGCTCCGCCGTTTCGCCCGCTTGGGCCGTGCCATTTAATGCGGCATTGTGGCTCGGGCCGAAGAAGGCGGGGAAACGGGCTTCTAGCTTAACCTTCCAATCCAACGCCTTTTGGTTGTAAGGATTGATGTCGAGCACCTTCCCGACCGCCGCCATCGCCTCATTGGCAGTGCGCGCCAGCGAAGCATGCCACAACCAGACAAGCTCATTCCTCGGATTTGCAACTGCCGCTTCCACGAGCAACGCTCGCGCCTTCTCCTTGTCCCCCGCCTTGTGGAAGGCCGCCGCCTCCCGGAGCAGTGTCATGTCGTCTGACGGGACGGAGGAACTTGCAGCCTTTTGATTTTCCGATACCAAGGGAGACATCCTAGCCGGCCATGGGCCGCCGTATGCCCAGATTCTCAACGACCTATAGGCCCAGCGGTCACCGGGTATTAGAAGGATTGCGTCGCGGGAGTTTAGCCTAAGGGGATCGGGAGATTTACGCAGAGAGTCTTAGTACCAACGTCTTAGCCCTACGTCTCTGACGGCGACTGCGCGGCCGCGCGCCTAAACGCTTTCCAGACAGGGACATTGCCGCTTGCGGCGTGCAGTTGGATCGAAGACTTGGGGTTAGTCGCCCGCCAAGATCTTGTCCACGGTGGCTTGCGCGATGGGATGGTATCCGGGCCGCGCTTTGGCGTAGATGCTCAAGGCGAGTTTCTTGCCCTCTGGCGTCGCGGCCAGCGCGGTGTAGAGCGGATCGAGGAACTTGCGGCGGCCAACGCTAGTCAGGAAAGGTTCTAGGCGTACGTAAGCAGGCTTGTATCCCCGAGTCACCGATTCGCGCAACCAGCGCGAGATGATCTCGGCGTTCTGTGCGTTGGTGAGTCCGAAGGCGGCGTCCAACTCGGCCATGCGTTCGACCGACATGTCCGCCGGCAAGCCGCTAAGGAAATGCAGCGTCTCTTGGGTAGACCAACTCTTCATCGGTATCTCGGCCGTAGGAAGCTCCCCTGCCAGCCAGACGATGCGGGCATCGTCCACTAGCGTTAGAGCATCGGACTGCGGTTCGACCAGGTCTTCAGGCAGGCCCGGCCTCTCTGTCCACTCCGCGAGGTCCACGGCCTCCGCTGCGTCGGGCAAGTTCTCGCGCAGGTAAGCGAGGAAGTCGGCCGTGGTGATGCTCTGAAACGCGAAGTGGTCGAAATAGCCGCGCAAGAAAGGATCCCAGCGTTCACGGCCCACCGCGGCCTCCAGGGTGCGTAAGAACAGCATGCCTTTGACGTAAGGCACCTGGGTGAAGCCGTCATCCGGATCGCGGCCGTCGAGATCGACGTGCAGAACCTGGTCTCGCTCGCGGAGAGCGGCCATCTCTTCTCGCAGACCGGTCACTTCGAGGGAGGCTTCCATCGCCGCCCGGTCAGCGCCGAAGACGGCCTCTTGGATACGATTCTCCAAGTAGACGGTAAACCCTTCGTTGAGCCAGAAGTCCGACCAGGTGGCGTTGGTGACGAGATTGCCGGACCAAGAGTGGGCCAGCTCATGCGCTATGACGCCGACCAGGCTGCGGTCGCCGGCAATGAGCGTCGGGGTGGCGAAGGTCAGGCGGGGATTCTCCATGCCGCCGAAGGGGAAGCTGGGCGGAAGCACCAAGATGTCGTAACGGCCCCAGCGATAGGGACCAAACATCGACTCGACCGCCTGCATCATCTTGTCCGTATCGGCGAATTCCTTGGCGGCTGCCTCCACGACGGACGGCTCGGCATACACGCCGGTCCGCTCGCTCATCGACTGGAAGGCGATATCGCCGACGGCCAAGGCAATCAAGTAGGAGGGGATCGCTTGCGGCATCTCGAAGCGGTATTCGCCCGTACGCGGCGCCTCGGGATCGTTGCCCGCGCTCATCACGGCGACCAGAGCCGGAGGCGTGCGGATGACCGCCGAATAAGGCGCGCGTACAGACGGAGTATCTTGCAGGGGGATCCAACTGCGCGCGTGGATGGCCTGGGATTGCGAGAACAGGTAAGGCTCCTTACCGCCGGCAGTTTGCGCGGGTTCCAGCCACTGCAGGCCGCTGGCCTGGGGACTCGTCGCATAGTGCACGCGCACATGCGTGCTGCCTGGGGCGAGGGTGATGCGCAACGGCGCGCCCAATATCGGGTCGCTATCGCCCACCTCGAACTCCGCGGGAGAGAACGTTTCCCCGTCCGGAGAAGTTTCGGCCGCGGAGATCTCTAGATCGCGCGTGTCCAGAATGACAGCCTCCGCTTTGCCTGCCAATTCCAAGGTCGCGGTTCCGACCAGACGGCGGGCGGCGAAATCAACGTCAAGATCGAGCGCCACATGGGCGACGCGAACCTCTGCGGTGTTGGCGTACGAGTGAACGTCCTTGGCAGGGGAGGGGGAGGATTGGTCCATAGAGGCCGGCCCGGTACAGGCCCATCCCGCGAAGCAGGAGAACAGGGCGATGGTGCGGATTAGGCTGTACACAAACCTCCTATATTAGGCCGGAACCCGACAACCGGACTTCACAGTGATCCGCAAGCCCGGCGGTTGGTTTCAAAAAGACGGAGCGGCTAATGGCAAACCGCGATTCCGCGTTTCTCGAAATACTGCTGGTGGTAGTCTTCCGCGGGCCAGAATTTCGCGGCGGGGACGATTTCGGTGACAATAGGGTCTAGGAGTCGCTTCTGCGTCCGGTCTCGGGACTCAAGAGCCGTCGCTTGTTGCTCGGGAGAGTGATAGTAAATAGCCGAGCGGTATTGGGAGCCGACATCGGGGCCCTGGCGGTTGAGCGTTGTGGCGTCATGCATTTGCCAAAAGGCTTTCACCAGTTCCTTGTAGCTGACCCGATCAGCATCGAACTCTAGTTCGACAGCCTCCGCATGTCCTGTTTGGCCTGAACACACGTCCTGATAAGTGGGATTTTGGTCATGACCGCCCGTATAGCCGCATGTTGCGTTCGTCACGCCATCGATTTGCCGGAAGGCGTGCTCCACGCCCCAAAAACATCCGGCAGCGAATGTCGCTTTTTCTAGTCGCAAGCGGAAGCTCCTTTCTTTAAGAAAACTGAAGCTATCAAAGCCGCAAACTGGACGGCCTGCAACGATGCCTCTGCGCTTGGGAGGACGGGCCAGCCCACCTGAAGGTTTCTATGACAAACGATTCTATCCGAAATATCGCGATTATCGCCCACGTTGACCACGGGAAAACGACGCTGGTGGACGCTTTGCTGCGTCAGAGCGGCATCTTTGGCGAGCACGAGCATGTCGCCGAGCGCGTAATGGATTCCGGCGATCTGGAGCGTGAGCGCGGGATCACGATTCTGTCGAAGATTACCGGCGTTCGTTACAAAGGCTACAAGATCAACATCGTCGACACGCCGGGGCACAGCGACTTCGGCGGCGAGGTGGAGCGCGCCCTGAAGATGGTCGACGGCGTGATGTTGCTGGTGGACGCCAGCGAAGGTCCCTTGCCGCAGACCCGCTACGTGTTGGGCAAGGCGCTTGAGGCTCACCTGACGCCGATCATCGTCATCAACAAGATCGATCGCCAGGACGCCCGCCCGGCCGAGGTGCTCAACGAGGTTTACGACTTGTTCATCGACCTCGACGCACAGGAAGACCAACTGGACTTTCCGGTGTTCTACGCGGTCGCTAAAGACGGTTATGCGAAGAAGTCCTTGGATGACGATTCCAGCACATTGGAGCCCTTGTTCGAGGCCATCGTCAAGTACCTGCCGCCGCCCAAAGGCGACCCCGCGGCGCCGCTGCAAATGCAGGTCGGCAACCTCGACTACAGCGACTACCTGGGCCGCATGGCCATCGGACGCGTCTTTCAGGGAACGCTGCGTCACGGCGATCAGGTCTCCATCTGCAAACTCGACGGGACAATTCAAAAGACCAAGATCACCAAATTGTTCTCGTTCGAAGGCTTGCGCCGAGTGGACGAGAAAGAAGCAGGGCCCGGCAACCTGCTGGCCATCGCCGGCGTCGAAGGCATCACTATCGGCGAAACCGTGAGCGATATCGAGAATCCTACGCCGCGTCCGCCGATGCAAATCGACGAGCCGACGATCGCCATGATGTTTTGCGTCAATACTTCGCCCTTCGCGGGCAAGGAAGGGAAGTACGTCACGTCGCGCAACATTCGCGATCGCCTCGACAAAGAGCTGCTGACCAACGTCTCGATCCGTGTGCAAGATACCGGT
>CAZYOX010000228.1:0-7352 GCA_964649285.1 uncultured Bryobacterales bacterium
CGTACCTGGCCTAACTGGGGCTCTTCTGCTTCTAGGTATAGCAGGGTGTGTCAAGTGCCAAGGACCGCGCGCTGAAGCGGCGCGGCTCGGTTCGCGCGGATTGAGCAGGTAACCGCTCCCCCGAAGGGCCGTACCCCGCGAAGGCGGGCCCGACGCCGCGCTAGCGGACGACCTGCTAATATCTACGCGGTCTTAGCCCCATGAAACTCTTCATCCTCACCCTCGCTTTAGCTCTTGCCGCCTCCGCCCAAACGCCACGCGACTATGACGCCGAGTATCATGCCCTGGTCCAAAAAGCCAAGGGTCTCGCCGGCTTGGATCACCCCGGCTTGCTCGTATCAACCTGCGTCGAATCGCCGCGCAACCGCGTAAACACCAGCGACACGCCACCCCGCTTCGTCACGAACCCCAGCGCGGCGCCGCCGCGCGACTCTTGGTACGACGAACCTGCCAAGGTTTTCGACAACTTGTACTTCGTCGGCGGCAAGATTCATAACTCCTGGGCATTGACGACCAGCGAAGGCATCATCCTGATCGACACGGTCTACCCCTACAATTCCGAGGAGCTTGTCATTGGCGGACTGCGCAAAGTCGGACTCGACCCCAAAGACGTCAAGTATGTCGTTGTCTCGCACGCCCACGGCGATCACATCGGCGGGGCGGAGATGATGCAGACGCGCTACAACGCGCAGGTCGTAATGGGCGGCCCCGACTGGGACACTGTGCAGAGCTATCCCAATCGCTTCAAGACCATGGCGCCGAAGAAAAACATCACCGCCACCGACGGCATGAAGCTAACCCTCGGAGATACCACCTTGAACATTTGGTTGACGCCGGGTCACACGCCGGGAACGCTCTCCTATACTTTCACCGCCTTTGACGGCGGCAAACCCGTGCAGGTCGTCTACTCAGGCGGCACGTCGTACAACTTCCCCACGGTGCCGGCCGAAATCGGCATTCCCCAACTGGACACCTACATCGCTTCACAAAAACACATTGCCGAGGAAGCGGCCAAGGTCAACGCAACCGTTCTGCTCTCCAATCACTCCGCCTACGATCATGCGAACTATTTCAACCGCATGCTGGCCGGGCGGGGCGACGGACCGCATCCGTATGAACTAGGAACCGACATTGTGCAGCGCTACTTCCAGGTGATGCAGAGCTGCGCCGCGGCGCAAAAGGTCCTGTTGGAGAAAGAAATCGCGCAGTAGCTGCCGGCGACTGACCGCCTAGATTGCCTGCGTCATCAACGTCACCGCCAAGAGCGACCCCAGCGTCGTAATCAAAATCACAGCCGTCACCGTATTTACAGGCGCCTTGTACTGCAAACCCAAGACGAACGGCATCGTTCCGCTCGGACCGGCCGCCGCCAACATCGCCGGCCCGGCCCACTCCGTGCTTACTGGAAAGGTCGTCTGCAGCAACATCCAAACCGCTAGCGGCATTACAGCCAGCTTCAAGACGGCGAAGGCAGACGCGGGGGCCAGTTGCGACGAACTGGACCGCGCCGCCATCACCACCCCAAGGGAGAACAACGAACACGGGGCGGCGGTTTCGCCTAACAGGCGCGTGAACAAGTCCAGGCCGCCTCTCAGAGGCATGGATGCCAGGGTCGCGGCTACTGCCGCGGCGATCGCTAGAATCGGCGGATTGCGCGCAAACAAGCGCCACACGTCTAGCAGCGCCATGCCTTTCGCCGCGTCGCTCGTCGCTTCTAATATCAACACCGTTCCCACCAACACCAAGGTGTCCAATGTGATCAACGCGGTCACCGGCATCGCCGCCGTCTCTCCGTAGAGTTGCCTCACTATCGGCAGAACAAAGAACACATGGTTGGCGAAGCCGCACGACATGCCCAACAGCAGGCTTTCCGTTTTCGATCGCCTAAAGCCGAAGCGAGCCGCGAGAAAGCCCGTCGTATAACTTGCGGCTTCGGCAAGACCATAAGCCACCACAAGGGTCCATTCGAACCGCTCAAAGGGAGCGGTCACGATGAGCCGAAACAAGAGCAAAGGGAGAGCTACATAGAACACGAACCGGTTGATCGCCGTCGCCATCGAAACGTCAAAGAAGCCGGATCGGCCGAAGGCGAACCCGAGCGCGGCCACGGCGAAAACGGGCAAGACCGCATCGAAGAAAACAGCAAGCATTGCGTGGAGTGCGCCTCGTCGAGGACTGCGAAGGAAGAATTTCCATCGTAGCGACAATCGCGCTCCGTGTGAGGCACTCCCTGCGCGGAGAACCGCCCACTCCAAATGGCTCGCCGCCCTCGGCCGGCTGCGCTAGGATATGCCCATGCGACTCTTCTTTGTCTCGGCAAGCATTCTCTTTGCTGCATCCCTCCTCTCCGCCCAGGGCAGACCGGCGGCCATGACTTTGACCGTTACAGGATTCCCCGACGGCGGCCACATCCCAGTCAAGTTCAGCCAGGCAGCCGAGGGCGCCGCTCCCGGCGAAGGTACGTCGCCGGCCATGACCTGGGCCAACGTGCCCGCTGGCACGCAAAGCTTCTTCCTCAACATGCGCGACATGGACGTCTCCCGCAATAAGGGCACCGAAGACCAGGCTCACTGGGTGCTGTGGAACATCCCGGCGACCGCGACCGGTTTGCCCGAAAACGTCCCCAGGGGGTCCCAACTGGCCGACGGAAGCTATCAGATCAGCGCCACTGGCCCCGTCTACCGCGGCCCTGGAGCCGGCGCGAATGGCCCTTACCACCACTACATGTTCGAGTTGTACGCGCTCGATACGAAATTGGACGTCAAACCGTCCGACGACGCCTTCGAGACGCGCGCTCGCGTCATGGAAGCGATTCAAGGTCACGTCCTCGGCAAAGCGGTCTACGGCGGCCTATTCCGGCGTCCCAAATAGGGGGATACCTCAGCGTGAGTCAGGGCGCAGTTGACCGCCCTGACCGCGCTTCCGCTTGGCGCGATCAGAAACACGCCGATCGGCAGCTTCGCGCAAGTTCGCGAAATCCCGATTGCTAGACCACGCCCAGGGCCCGCCAATGCTCCAGCCGCTTCTTCACGGCATCGGCCGCCGGCGTGTCGGGCGCCGCCTTGAGGAACAGCCGCAGTTCCGCTGCCGCCTGGACGAAATTTCCCCGCTCGGAGTAAATCAGCCCCCGGATGCGGTGCGTTCCGGGGAAGCGTTCCGCGCCATCTGGATCGCTCTCCACACGATCCAGGCATTTCAGCGCCTCTTGGTTATTTCCTGATTCGAATTGACTTATGGCTTGGAGCCAGTGCAACGCTACATTCGCGGGATCGAGGTTCAAAGCCGCGCCCGTTAGCACGACCGCCTGTTCCCACTCACGCTGCTGCACGCGAATCTTTATCAGCGGCGCGTAGGGGCGCAGGTACCCGGGGTCAGCCTGCACCGCTCGCCTAAATGCGGCGGTCGCACCCTCTCTATCTCCCAGGCGCTGTTTAGTCTCGCCGAGGATCGTCCAAGCCGCCGCGTAGGTGGGGTATTCCGACAGTGCCTTCTCCAGTCGAGCGACCACTTTGGGCAGTCGAGCCGAGTCGCCCTTGCTAAGTTCTTGACTGGCCTTATCGAGCGCATCCTTGGCCTCGTCCGGCGCAGCTAGGCTGGTCGCGCTCACCAAAGCAGCTTCCGAACCGGCGATTGGCGTCAAGATCAAGGTCCCGACCGTAGGACGATCGAAAATGCTGCGGCGCCACAGCGGAATCTGACTTGAGCGATAGCCCGCCGACTCGGCGACAAGAAAGCATTGGCTCAGGTTGACGCTCGCTTCGATGAGATTAGGTTGGTTACTGATGATCGATGCACTGCCAAGGGACGACTGGGCGCTGGCCCCTGGCACTGAGGCGTCCATCACCGCGAATTGCGCATTGTCGTCCAACTCAAAGCTGAATTCCCCCTTTTTCCCTGTATATGCCTTGGTGAGAGAATTCACGTCGCAAGAGAGCTTGACGGCGACAGGCTCCAGCGGCGCTTCGCCCGAAGACGTCCTCACCTGGCCGGAAATAATGATCGGACCGGCTAGACGGTCCGCGGAGTTCCCCCCGCCGGCGCTGACCGGACCAGCCATCGCCGGGCCACCGCCCGTGAGTTGGGCCGTCGCAGAATCGAACGGCAACGCCGCCAAGAAGAAGAGGAGAAGGGTTAACCGGCATGGTGACATGGTCTGCTCTCGCTTTCGCTGAGCCGCGCGACCCCACGCCCGTACGTCTCGATTTGTTGATCCGTTCCCACCCTCCGGCGTTCCAGTTCAAATAGGAACGTCCGCATTCGCCGTGCCTCGATGCTTGTCGGGTTGGGTGTTGAAGAGCTGCCCCAACGCCCGAGGACTGAAGCCTGGAGATCGGCCCTACAGCAAAGGCGGCACACGGTCTAATTCGCTCAGGCGGCGCTCACAGAATGTACGATTTCTCGCAGAAAACGAAGGACTTATCAAAGGGGATGCTGCAACATGCCGAATGTTGGTAGCATCACGTCGATGCGACAAATTTTGAGTGACTCGGAAGTCCGCGCGAATAGGGCGCACCTTGATAAGACGGTTGACATTATTGACCAGTTCATCGACTTGATGCTGAACCTCCGGCAAAGCGGCCATCCTGGCGGTTCCAGGTCGAAAGTTCACTTGTTTTCGGCGCTGTTGCTTTCCGGCGCCATGCGTTTCGACATACGGCATCCGGGGTTGGCCTTTGGTGACCGCTTCGTGCTGGGCGCGGGGCACTGCACGCCCCTGCTGTATTCCGTGCTGGCGACCATGAACGAATTCATGAAGGCCGCGCATGAAGCCACTGGCGAGGAGAAGTACCGACTCAACAGCGATCCGCACCGCGTCTTGAGCGCGCTCGATTTGCTCGACTTCCGGCGCAACGGCGGCCTGGCGGGACATGCCGAGATGGAAGGCAAGACGCTGTTCATCAAAGCCAATACTGGTCCCTCGGGTCACGGCGTCCCGGCGGGCGCCGGCGAGGCGGTCTCGCTGATTCACTCAGGAGCCAAAGACGTTTGCGTCTTCACCATGGAAGGCGAGGGCGGCCTCTCGGCTGGCGCCGCGCATGAGACCAAGAATTCGGCTTACGGGCTGGGGCTTGAGAACTACATCATGCTGCTGGACTGGAACGACTTCGGCATCGACGACACGCGCCACTCGCGCGTGGTCCACGGTACGCCTGAGTCGTGGTTCAAACCATACGGTTGGCGCGTTGCGGGAACAGAGGATGCGACGGATTTCGTGACGCTGATCGGCGCCTACCGCGAATTGTTAGGAACGTCCGAAACCGAAGGCCGCCCTGGTATGCTCTGGGCGAAGAACCGCAAGGGCCGCGGCTACGGCGTCTACGACAACAAGTCGCACGGCGCGGCGCACAAGCCCAATTCGGAAATCTTTTGGGAGACGAAACGCCCCTTCCAAGAGAAGTACGGCGTCAAGTTTGAAGGCTTCGGCGAAGCGGCGCCCGACAAGGCGGCGTTTCGCGCGCAGACCAAGGCGAATATCGAGATGGTTCTCGATGTTCTGCGGAACGACAAGGACCTGGTGGAGTTCGTCACCGGACGCTTGCTTACGGCCGCCGACGCGGTTCCCGAGACGCACCCGAACATGTGGTGGAAGCCTGACGTGGACCCGGCGCAGGATCAGCGCATTCTCGATATCTCGAAGTACCCGCAAGAGATTTTCTCGAAGCCGGGCGAACAGCAACCAAACCGCGCCGCCTTCGGCAAGTGGGGTTCTTACGTCAACGCGATTTCTAACGAGGTCGCCGGACGCCCGCTGTTCTTGGTTTGCGCCGCCGACCTAGCCGAATCGACCAACATCGCCGGCTTCGGCAAGAAGTGGGACGGCTTTGAGGGCTTCGGCTGGTACGACCGCGAACAACGCCAACACGGGGCTGTGTTGCCGCAGCAGATTACCGAGTTCACCAACTCGGCGATCGCCGCGCATCTGGCGACCGTGAACTACGCCAAGAATCCCGAGGAGCGCTATGTGGGTTACTACGGCGCTTGCTCGACGTACGGCTCCTTCTCGTACCTGAAGTACGGCCCGATGCGCTTGTTCTCGCAACTGGCGCAAGACTCGCAGTTGAAAGTCGGCAAAGTGATCTGGGTAGCGGGCCACTCAGGCCCCGAGACGGCGGAAGACTCGCGAACGCACTTCGGCATCTTCTCGCCCGGCGTGACGGATCTGTTTCCGCGCGGCCAGGTTGCTGATCTGCATCCCTACGACCACAACGAAACAATCGTCATGTTGGCCGCGGCGATGGGCCATGACGCGCATGTTATAGCTCTGCACTTGACGCGTCCCAACGTCGAGACGATGGACCGCGAAGCGCTAGGCGCGGCTTCGCACTTCGATGCGGCGAAAGGCGCCTACGTCATCAAGGACTGGGACGACTCCAAGGGACCGCGCGTCGGTACGGTCATCTTCCGCGGAACGAGCCCGGTTGACGGCGCGTTCAAGTTGATTCGTGACCACGCCGATGAGTTGCCGAACGTGAAGTTCGTCGGCGCCCCGAGTTATTACCTGTTCGGTCAACAAAGCCAAACCTACAAGGATTCGGTACTGCCTTGGGCCGAGTGGCAAAACTCGATGGTCGTGACGAACAACGCGCGGCGTTCGCTGCACGAGTGGCTGGCGAACAAAGTGTGCGAAGAGTACACCGTCTCGCCGGACTTCGATAACCGCTGGCGTACGGGCGGATCCCTGGATGAAATCCTCGACGAATCGCGTTTGACCTGGCCTTGGATTCTCAAAGGCATCAAGCGATTCGCCGAGGATACTGACCAGCGGCTCGAACGCATTCGCTCGGTTTAACGGCCGAGCTTGAAGTTCACTTCAATTTGGGTGTCCACGGTCACCGGCCTGCCGTTCAATACGGTGGGCCGGTAGCGCCATTGCTTGACCGCGTCGATCGCCGCCGCGATCAACATAGGATGTCCGCTGATGGCATGGAGTTCAACGATAGAGCCGTCGGTGGCGATCATCGCCTGCATCCGGACAACGCCGCTGATGCGCGCTTTGATTGCTAAGGGCGGGTAGACCGGCGCCACGCGACGCACAATCCTGGCGGCTTGGACGTCGCTGCTCACCCGGATGGGCGCTGCGACAGGCTCCGGCTCGGCGACCGGCGGCGGAGGCAGGGGCCCAACCGTGACGCCGGCTAGTCTAGCAATGACTCCTCCTGTGTGGCCGGGGTTGGATGGACCGGTGGCGACAGTAGGGGTATCGGGTTCCACGACAACCGCGATCCGTTCGGGCGTACGCGTGGGCGAGTGCAGAATTGCGCTGAATTGTTCCGGGCGCGCGGCAGTGACTTGTTGCAAGGGCGGCGCCGGCTCCGCCGCACGCGGCGGTTTGGGCAGTTGCAGGGAGACGA
>CAZYOX010000229.1:0-7301 GCA_964649285.1 uncultured Bryobacterales bacterium
GGACTCCAGCTCAAACTAGTGCGCTTCAAATAGCAGCGTTCCGCCTTGCTCTGTCGCCGTAACTCGTAGGACGACAGACTCCCCGGTTTGTAACTCTGCTAAATCGGCGGTCATGTCAGCTTCGCTAGCTCCGACGATTCGATCGACGTAATCCTGCGTCTCCCGGTAAGGAGGGATTCCGCCGAAACGATCCACCGCGCCTTCGCCGGCGTTGTACGCCGCTAGGGCCAATCGGCGGTCGCCATCGTAGCGATCCAACAATTGACGGAGATATTTCACTCCACCCTGGACGTTCTCGGCGGGATCGAAAACGTCCTTTACTCCGAAGCGCTTGGCTGTCGCCGGCATCAACTGCATCAGACCCTTGGCGCCCTTGTGGGATACCGCGTACGGGTCATAGCCGCTTTCTTGCCGGATGACCGCGTGGATCAACTCCGGTTCCACATCTAACTGACTCGCGGCCCGCCGGACGAGAGAATTCAGATCTAGGTCCGGCGCCTTGGCGCTAGCCCTGGATCCTCCTTGGACAACCTCTCTCGTACCGACGGCCTCACGAGACTGCATCGATCCCGGGCTCTTGCGCACCGCTCGGCGAACCAAGCGGCCCGATTCCTCATCAGCCTGGATGCGATAGACACGCTCCATGGACGGACCTACGGTCCTCTCTTGGCTGTACGGCGCAAACCGTACCGGCTCAAGAGGGGGGGCCGACTCAGCGCCCAGGGGCATACTGGCCAGTACGACCCCGGCAACTGCCGTCCACCTCACCGTTAAAACATTATCACAGCGCATGTATCTGGGCAATGCTCCAATTGAGAGTGCCAGTACTAGATGACGTTTGACAGGGCAAGAAAGTCTTAGCCGGTTTAGAAAGTTCGCGCAAGGCCGCCCGGATTCCGCCACCTGTGCAACCTTCCCGTCTTGGCGAGCGTAAGGTGCTGTGAACCAAGGCAACAGACAGAGCCGGCGTCTTGCCGCATCTTGCGGCGCTCGGTAACATAGGAATTGTAGGAGAAGGATTAGGCTATGCCTAAACCGTCGCCTGCGAGGAAACGCGTTGCCTTTCGAAGACGTCCCATTGTTGACCCCTTGGCCCGGTCGCGGAGGCGTGGATGGCAATCGACACCATGGAACCTAGAGCGGAGCATCCTGCGACGGAACAGACTGGAACCGGCCAGCCGGTTGGCCGTCCTCTGCCGGAACTTGGTCCTCTGGTTGCCGAGTCACTGTATTCGCCCTGGTGGCAGACGCTTCGAGAAAGCTTACGCGAGGCCAAGCGTCAGCGAACTCTACCGCCCCCTCCCCAGTTTCGCGCCGCCTACCCAGGTGAAGTAGACTACTCGCTTATTGAGAGCGGAACGCTTCGCGATCCCTGGTGGACGAATCTCAAAAGATTCAAGCAGACAACGGAAGCGGAGCGGCGGCTGCCGCCGCTGGAACTGACCTCCAAGCCCGTCGCAGTGAAGGGCATCTGGGGACCAGACGGGCGCAAACAGACCGTCGTGTTGTCGTTCACCCTTCAGTCCTTAATCATCGGCATCCTTTTCGCCATGGGCCCTTCCGCGCCCGAAGCAAGAGCCGGTTCGGTAACGCTCATCATCCCGGTTGATATTTCGCCCTACCTGGCGCAGCTCCGGAATCAAGACAGAGAGTCGGGCGGAGGCGGAGGCGGCGGGCAGAACATGCCTACTCCGCCCAGTCAGGGCAAGCTCCCGCGCTTCGCTCTCGAGCAAGCCGCGCCTCCGACTCCCGTCGTTCGTAATCCAGACCCCATCCTGGAAGTGGAACCCACCGTAATCATCGATCCCAACACGCAGATCGCCCAACTCGACACCAATGTTTTCGGCGACCCGTTGCGCGACATTAACATGCCTTCGGCCGGCTCTGGGCAGGCCGGCGGCATTGGCTCCGGTGCAGGCGGCGGCGTCGGTGGGGGCCAAGGCGGCGGCGTTGGACCCGGTTCCGGCGGAGGAATCGGCGGCGGCGTCTTCCGTGTCGGCGGCGGCGTTTCCGCTCCGCGCTTGACGAGGAAGGTCGAGCCGGAATATTCCGAGGAAGCCCGCAAGGCCAAGTACTCCGGCGTGGTGGTCTTGGCAGTGGAGGTTTGGCCGGATGGGCGTGCACACAACGTCCGCGTCGTCCGCAGTCTCGGCCTCGGCCTAGACGAGAAAGCCATCCAGGCTGTCCAACAGTGGGAGTTTGTTCCTGGACGCAAGGATGGCGCGCCAGTGAAGGTCTCCGCGCAGATCGAAGTCAACTTCCGCCTGCTTTAGCGCCAGCCGCTGAAACCGCCCGCGCAACGGGAATTCCCGATTCACTTGGTGATACCTGATCGATTTGGACGCCGCTACATGGAGTTGGCTGGCCCGATTCACGCAGCGTGTGTAGTCGTTCTCCAGCGCTCACTCCACGTTGGGGGCCACGCGCCGGAGTTGCGAGGCGCTGACGAGCCGACTAGAGGAACTATTCGCCGCTGTTGTTTTGCTGCGGCTCTACCGGGATAAGTACCCGTTGGACGTCGCCCATGAGACGAGCCATCTCCTGGAGTGACTTGCCGCGGCGGCGCTCCGACGCTTCCAGGCGGGCCAGCGTGGCGCGTTGCTGTTCGATCGTTCCCTCGACGTGCGATAGACGTTGGGCGAATCCTTCCAGTTCGCTGCGGAGACTGCCTACCGAAGAGGCCATCTGTTCGGCCTCGCGGCGAATCTCGGACTGTAGTTCCTCCGACCGGCCTTGCAGCCGATCAACGAGTTCGCGAGTCTCCCTGGTCGGTCTCTCTTGCGACTCAACTTTTTCACTGAGTCGGCGACTCGCTTCCTCCACCAAACGCAAAGCGTTAAAAGCGGCCGTGATCCGTTCGTCGTGTTCCCTTACCTTCTCCTCGGTGGCCTCCGCTTCTTGGCGGCGTTGGCGTTCGAAGTGCTCTAGCGGCTGAGCGACTGCTAGCGAGATGCTCTGTGCGAGATTGGCTACGAGCGGCGACAGCGGATCATCCGGGCTTCGTTCCGCAACAGCAGTCTTCTCGCTGCGCTCCGCGGGATTCTCCCGAAGCCAATGCGGCGTCGCGCCGCCGGCGGCGTCTTTCAGTTGATCGCGAATCCAACGGCCAGACATTTCGTCGGGGCGCTCGCTTTCCTCTCGGGATTGCAGTTCGTTTCCTGTGGACTGATCGGTGGACATAAGCGGATCTCCGTTCGCCCTCCGATTCTCTGAGCCAGCGTCCACGCCGGTCTATGGATCTTCCTAATTAGCGCCCTGCGGCAAAACACCGCAACGCTAGCTAGGCGTTTTACTGAGGCGAGGAAAACGGGCTTGGCCAGCTGCGATGCGCTAGACTGACCGCAGAGTGGTTCTCGCGCGACAAATCGGGCAACGGCTCCCCTATTTGACCGCTGCGATCGCCTTTTTCGGCTTGGACCGTTGTTCTAAACTGGCGATCGAGAGCTCCCTGCCGCTCCACTCTTCCAAGCCGCTCATCCCCGGATTCTTCGATTTGGTGCATGCGAGAAACACCGGCATGGCCTTCAGCCTGCTCAACGATGCCGGACCCCTGGTCAGCCAGTGGCTCTTGCCGAGCATCTCCGCTGCTGCCGTGGTCTTCATTCTTGGACTTCTCTGGCGGACCGATTTGTCCGACAGGCGCGCGCTGTGGGGCTTTGCTCTCGTGCTGGCCGGCGCGGCGGGAAACCTTTACGACCGGGCCGCTTACGGCTTCGTGGTCGACTTTCTCGATGTCTACGTTGCGGGATGGCACTGGCCGGCGTTCAACGTCGCCGATGCCTGCATCACGGTGGGAGCCGGCCTCCTGTTACTGGATGCGCTTTCGAAGTCGGATACGCGAACCGCTAGCAACCGCGAAACTCAGTCCGCATAGAGCTGCCGTATGTTCCCGCGTCTTTTCGAGATTGGCCCGTTTTCGCTGCCCACCTACGGCGTGCTGGTGGCGTTGGGGTTTCTCCTCGGGCTGCATTTAGCCGGACGGTTAGCGCGGCGCGTCGGTCTAGACCCGGATCGGGTGACCAATCTTGGCGTCTATATCGCTCTGTCGGCAATCATCGGCGCGAAGGTCTTCTACGTTCTTAGCGAGTGGGACTACTATGCTGCCGACTGGGGCCGACTGTTCTCGCTTTCATCCTTGCAAGCAGGCGGCGTCTTCTACGGCGGACTTCTAGCGGCTTTGGCCGTGACGGTGATCTACGTTCGCAAGTACAACATGGACTGGCTGCCCACCGCCGACGTGTTCGCGCCGTCCCTCGCTGCCGGACACGCGGTCGGCCGCCTGGGCTGCTTCGCCGCGGGCTGCTGCTGGGGAAAACCAACGGACGTGCCGTGGGCCGTTATGTTCACCAACCAGCTGGCGCACGATTACGTGGGCGTTCCGCTGAACATTCATCTACACCCGACGCAACTTTATGAGGCCTTCGGAACCGGCATCATCGCCTTGTTCCTGTTCTGGCGGTTCTTCAAGCCGCACGCCGCCGGGACCATCATCGCCTGGTACTTGATCCTCTATTCGTCATTCCGTTTCGTTGTGGAATTCTACCGCGCGGATCAAGCGCGGCCTCTGCTCAGCGATTCGATCAGCGCCACCCAATGGGTCGCCGTCGGACTCGTTATCCTCGGAATCGCGATTCTGGCCCGCAACCGAAACCGGCATGCCGTCGTGCCGGTCGAGCAAGCCGGTTAGAATAGTGCGTTCCGATGTCTACTTCCCAGGCACCACGCCTGTTTCTCGTTGACGCCTTCGGGCTAATCTTTCGCGCCTTCTACGGACGCGCCCGCGCCGCGGTGCCTTCCATGCGCACGTCTGCGGGACTACCCACCGAGGCGGTCTACGTCTTCACCAACATGCTGCGCAAGCTGGTCCGCGAGCACAAACCCGAGTATCTTGCAGTGGTCTGGGAGGGCGATGGACCAACATTTCGCGACGACGTTTTCGAGAACTACAAGGCCAATCGTGAAACGATGCCCGAAGATCTGTCAACGCAGCTTCCCTGGATCCGTAGGCTGCTCGACGCGATGTGCATTCCAGTCGTCAAGCAAGACGGCTTCGAGGCCGACGACAGCATCGGCGCTCTGGCCAAGCAAGCCGCGGAGCACGATGTCGACGTCTTCGTCGTCTCCAGCGACAAGGACCTAATGCAACTCGTCGGTGATCGCGTCTGGTTCCTCAACCCAATGAAGGACGACATGATCTACAACGCCGCCGGCGTGAAGGAGTTCATGGGCGTCGAGCCCAAGCAGATCATCGACTTGCTCGCACTCAAGGGCGACGCCGTCGACAACATTCCGGGCGCTCCCGGCATCGGCGAGAAGGGCGCCTTGCAATTGATCGCGGAGTACGGCTCGGTCGAAGAGGCAATGGCCCGCGCCGACGAAGTGAAGCGCAAGGCCTATCGCGAGAGCTTACAAAACAACCACGAGCAGATCTTGCTCAGCAAACGGCTGGCCACCATCGACGTCGAGGCCCCTGTCACGCTCAACCTCGACGAACTTCGTCTCTGCGATCCCAACGTCGAGGCGCTGCGCAGTCTCTATGCTGAGCTCGAGTTCCGCAGTCTGCTCAGCGAACTCGAAGTCCCCGAACTCGAGCAAACAGCCCTCACGGCGCACATCTTCGAAGACTCCGCGGAGTTCGCTGCCTGGCTAGCGGAACAAGAAGGCGTGCCGGTATCCGTTTGGGTGGATCTTGAACCGTGCGAAGCAATCTACGAAGGAGGCATCGCCTTCTGCTCCGCGGCCGGCCGCTCCGTCCAACTTCGAACCAAAGACGCCGGCGCTGCCAAAGACTTCCTCGAAGATCCCGCCGCGCCCAAGCGTCTCCACGACGCCAAAACCGCCATACACGCCCTGCGCGCCATCGGCATCGACCTCAACGGCGTGACCGACGACACGATGCTGGCGGCCTTCCTAGTCGACTCCACGCGTACGGACTATTCCCTTCCCAAAGCCGCCGCGCGCATTCTCAGCGTGCAGCCTGACGGGGATCCTTGCCGCGCCGCCGATCTGATCCAGCGTCTGGGCGAAACGCTGGCGCCCGATCTGGATTCGATGGAACTGCGGCCCGCTTACGAAGCCATCGAGCTTCCCTTGAGCCGTGTTCTCGCGGATATGGAAGAGATCGGTATTCTGCTCGACAGCAACATCCTCGAAAGCCTCTCCATCGAGATGCAGGTCGAGATCGAAGGCATCGCCGCGGAGGCTTACCGCCTGGCGGGCCGCGAGTTCAATCTGAATTCGCCCAAGCAGCTCGCCGAAGTGCTCTTCGATGAACTCAATCTCCCCGCTCCGGCCCGTCGCGGCAAGACCAAAGCGCGCTCTACCGCGGCCGATGTTCTGGAAGGTCTCGCTGCCGATTTCCCCATCGCTCAAAAGATTCTCGACTACCGCGAATTCGCCAAACTCAAGAGCACTTACGTGGATGCGCTGCCACAGCTCGTCAGCAAGCAGACCGGCCGGCTCCACACCACCTTCAATCCAACCGGCTCGGCAACGGGACGCCTCTCCTCGGTCAACCCCAATCTGCAGAACATCCCCATCCGTACCGAGCTAGGCCGTCGTATCCGCACCGCCTTCGTTGCGCCGCCCGGCATGCAGCTCCTAGGCGCGGATTATTCGCAGATCGAACTGCGCGTCCTGGCCCACGTCTCCGGCGACAAGGCGCTCCAAGATTCATTCCAGAAAGGCGAGGACATCCATACGCGCACCGCCGCCGAGGTCTTCGGCATTCCGCCGATGATGGTCGGGGCCGAAGAGCGACGACGCGCAAAGGCCGTGAACTTCGGCATCGTTTACGGCCTCAGCCCGTTCGGTCTCTCGAACCAACTCGGGATTCCCCAAAAAGAAGCCCGCGAATACATTGCCGCCTACTTCGATCTCTACAAGGGCGTCAAGAAGTACATGGACAGCACGATCTCCGACGCCCGCAAGAAAGGCTATGTCTGCACCATCTTCGGACGCCGCCGACCCATCCCCGACCTTGACAGCCGAAACCCCGCCGTGCGCGGTTTCGCCGAGCGCACCGCCATCAACTCGCCGATCCAAGGCGCCGCCGCCGACCTCATCAAGCTGGCGATGATTCGCGTCGACCAGCGGCTCCGTGCCGAGGGGCTGAAGGCGCGCATGCTGTTGCAGGTTCATGATGAGCTCTTGTTCGAGGCGCCCGAGGACGAAGTCGAGGTGTTGTCCGTTCTCGTCAAGCGAGAGATGGAGCACGTCCACAAGCTCGACGTGCCGCTCGTCGCCGACGTGCATCACGGCGCCAACTGGCGTGATCTCAAGTAGAGCGGCATTGACTTGGA
>CAZYOX010000230.1:0-7290 GCA_964649285.1 uncultured Bryobacterales bacterium
CCAGCGTATTCGAGTACTCGGCGGGAATGACGCCCTTGACCACGCTGACCGCCTCGACCGATTCCACGCTCAGCAGGTCGATCAGGTTGGGGCCTTGGTACGCGCCGGAGCTGTTGTCGCCAGAGTTGCCGGTGGCGTTGGTGCCGTCCACCGAGTACACGGTTCCGTTACGGCCAACGCCGTTCAAGTTAACGCCCGTGCCGTTGTTTCCCTCGCTGGGTACGACGCCGGCGGCGATCTTCAGCAGGCCGGAAATGTTGCGGCTCTGCAGCGGCAACTCGCGAGCGTCCTTGACATCGTAGCTCTGCAGCTGCTGGGCCGACACGGTATTAATCTGCGTCAATTCGCCTTCGATCGTGATCGTATCCGTCACCGCGCCGATTTCCAGGACAAAGGTTTCCTGCAGCTGTTGCCCGGCGGTAAGCGCCATGCCGGTACGCGACAGCGGCCGGAATCCGTCCGCTGAGATGGCCAGCGTGTAGGTTCCGACCGGAATGAACGTGAAAGCGAAGCCGCCATTGGCGCCGGATTCTTTCGTCGTCACCGCTTGCGTGTCTTGATTCGTCAACGTCACCGTCGCCCCGGGAATCGAAGCTCCGCTGGGATCGTTGACGGTCCCGTAGAAAGTAGCTAAGTTCGCTTGTGACCAAGCGAATTGCGGCGTCAGCAACAAAAGAGTCGCCAACGCAGCAGCTATAGCGCACCCGGCAGCTGCTCGTCGCCGCGCCGGTATCTGTTTGATTCTCATTTTGTCCTCTTCTTAACCAGCCGAATCGTGGTCAATAGGACGCCGCTTCGCGATCAAATCGCTGACCGCCATGAAATGTAGCGCCCCAAACCGCCCACGCCCCTTAACACATTTGCCTCGCCGGCAGAGAGGGCCCCAACCGCCCTTATGAGCAGACGAGCTGGGCGATTATATACACGTTGTGAGTTTTGATACAATGATATTCTGTAAAGAGTCGTGTAACATTTCGCGAGTTCGGGCCTCCCGCGGATTATTCTGTTCAACGACTTAGCGGAGTTGGCCGGGCGGGGAACCACGGCCCGGGTTACCTCGGGTTACGAACCTAGGATCTAGGCGGCGTGGGCAAATTGGCGAAAAGTCTCAGCCCGAGCTCCAGCGCCCCACCCGACCCTGGCGCCAAGCGCACCCGCAGAGCATTGTCGTCGGCGTCCTCGCCGTTGATGCGCGTAATCTGATGCTCTCCATAAGCCCCGGCGCGGATAATGACCTCTTTCGCGGCGGTCTTGTCCAAATTGACCAGGCGCACCCGCACGCCTCTGGGCGTGATGCTCTCGACTAGCGCCGCCACATCCTCGGGCAAGCCTGGCCTGTGTCGCGCCGGATCCAGATAGAAGAGCCGGGAGTGCAGAACGTTCCCGGACGTACCGGGTGCGTTGCCGCCCAGCGCGAGATTGACTAATGCCTCGACCTGAGCCGGTCGAAATCGCTGCGGGTAGTCCGACGTGAACTGGTAGTCGACCGACTGATCGGCACGAATCCCCTCGACGCGCCGGCGAACCGTTTCGCGATCCCGGCGCAACGCTTCGGCTGGGTAGTCCGGGTTCTTGCCGTCTAAATACTGTATCCAGGGATCTCCGGGGAGGCCTTCGAGGTCTGTGCGGTCAAAGGTAAACAGATAGATGTCTCGCTGCACGTCGAGATATTCGTTCGGCGCATAGCCGTACCAGCCGTCGTCGCCGTGCTTTCTGGGCAGCAGGGTGCGCCCGTTCTCGACGCGCTTGGCGGCATAGAGGTTCGCTATTTGACGGCGTAAGGGTTCCATGTAGCCGCGGTCTCCGCTCAGCAGCAGTCCAATCCCGAAGCCGATTCGGGGTCCGCGGATGAAGTAATTGCGCGATTCCGACGCCGGGTCAAAATCCCAACCGAAGACCCCGCCGTACCACTTGCCGCCCCATTCGCCGCCGATTGTCCCGTCCAGGCCGATATTCGTCGGGATGTTTCCGTTGTTCTCGTAAATCCGCATGCGCCAGGCGTCCAAATACTCGAGCGCCCAGTCGCGGAAGCGCTCCTCGCCGCTCAGCAGGAAGGCGTTGAAGCCGAGCGCTGTCGTCGCAAGGTTCAGCGGATGATCGCCCTTGATATTCGACGCCGTGGCGTAGCGCGTGAGCCGATCCGGCGCGCCCTCGACCGGCAATCCGCCCCAGTCCATTTCCGTCGCCGGCGTAAGCTTAGCGCCGCGGCTGCCGTTGTGGACGCTCTTGATGAGGCGCCGTTCGGCGTCATAGTTATCCGCCTCGGGGTCGCGACCTGTGTAAAAGTCCGCGAATCGCCTGACGCGGTCCCGATAGCGTGCATCGTCGGGGTGAGCCAACGCATAGAGGTGAAATGCCGCCAGCGCTTCGCCGGTATGCTCCCAATCGAACGAGGTCACGAACTCCCGCCAGTACATGCCGTTCGCCGCCATTTCGATTTCCGGAATTTTGGCCTCGGTGAACTGCTTGAGATGGCCTTCCCAAGCTTTCTCATAAAGGCTCAGGACGTTCTCGTGGCCGCCCAAAGCGTAGAGCAAGGTCCAGCCCTCAAAGTTCTCCATCGCGTCATCGGCGCCGTCGTTTCCGCCCCAGCGCTCCAAACACTTCAGATAGCCGCGCTCATCGACGTAGCGCTCGTAGAAAACGCCCGCCGCCTCCGACGCTTCGGCAAGCAAGGCGCGCTCGGCGACGGCCCACTCCGGAGCGGCGGTTGGTTCGTCCAGCTCGATCATCGCCTGCGGCCAGACCGGCGCGGCGATCACAAGCAGCAGGAGCAGAAGTCGAAAAGAAGAGGCCATTGGCGCCAATTCTACTTGATGAGCTTATCTGGCGAGAATGACGGGCTTCCCCCACAATAAGGCCATGCGCTTGCTCAAAGGTCTGATGATGGTACTCGCCGTCGGGGCGGGGCTCTTCTTCATACTGCGCATGGCCGGCCTCAGGATCGAGCTGAGCGGCGAGGGCATGGGCGTCCCTATTGTCAGCTTTCAAAACGATGAAGCGCACTACGATGCCATTGAGGCCGATCGCGCTCAAGCTGCCGCAACGCTCGTTGAGCCGGAACCTGCGCCCGCTGAAGCCGCGCCGCTGGCCGAAGCGAGCGCAGTCGGAGAGTCCGCAACGCCGCCGGCTCCTCTCTCTGCTCCTTGGCCCGACTACCGCGGACCCAACCGGGACGGCATCTACAAAGAAACGCCCATCAACACTGCTTGGCCGAGCGAGGGTCTGCCCGAGATCTGGCGGCAGAAAATCGGCGGCGGCTACGCCTCCATGGTCGTTGCTCAAGGTCTCGTCTATACCATCGAGCAGCGCCGGGACCAAGAAGTCGTCGCAGCCTACGACTTACAGACAGGCCGGCAGCATTGGGAGCACGGCTGGCCCGGACACTTCCAAGAATCGATGGGCGGCCCTGGCCCGCGCGCCACGCCCACTTGGAGCGGCGGCGTGCTCTATGCGCTCGGCGCACTAGGCGAGTTGCGCGCACTTGACGCCAAGACCGGCGCGATGCGCTGGCGCCGGAACATTCTCGAAGACGCCGACGTCGGCAATCTCACCTGGGGCATGTCAGGAGCGCCGCTTTTCTTCGACGACAAAATTATCGTCTTCCCCGGCGGCCGCAACAATAAGTCGGTCATTGCCTACAACGCCGCCGACGGCTCCATCGCCTGGACGTCGCAGAGCGACAAAGGCGGCTACGCTTCGCCGCAACTGGTGACTCTTGCCGGCAAACGTCAGGTTCTCTATCTCAGCGGAATGCGCATCGTCGGCCTTGATCCCTCCAACGGCGAACTCCTTTGGGAACACCCCTGGGTGACCGGCAACGACATCAACGCCGCCCAACCTATCCAGATCGACGACTCGCATATCTGGCTCTCGTCTTCTTATGGGCGCGGAGCGGCTTTGCTTAAGATCACAGAAAAGGACGCCAATCTCGTCTGGGATAAAAACACCTTGCGCAACAAGTTCAACAGTTCGGTCTACTACGATGGCCATATCTACGGTCTCGACGAATCTATCCTCGCCTGCGTCGACGCCCTGACCGGCGAACGCAAGTGGAAGGGCGGCCGCTACGGCTATGGCCAACTCTTGCTCGCTGGCGATCACCTCGTCGTGCTGACCGAGAGCGGCGAAGTCGTGTTGGTCAAAGCGACGCCGCAAGGCCACGAAGAACTCGCCATGTTCCAAGCGCTCGAGGGCAAGACTTGGAACGTGCCGGCCATCGCCGACGGCACGCTACTCGTGCGCAACCAAACGGAAATGGCCGCCTACGATATCCGCCCGTGACTGCGCGACTGCTCACTGCCGGTCTCTTCTGCGCCGTCTCGCTCGCCGCGCAACCGTCGACCGTGCGTATCGGCGTCTTCGGCCTGTTTCAGCCGCAACAACTCACGCTTCGCTCATCCGGTCCCGGTCCGCTGCGTCTGTCCGGCGGCGCCGCAGTCGAAGGCCAACAGGGCGCGCAACTCAGTGCGAACGGCGATCACGTCGCCGTCAGCATCGCCGGCCGCAAATCGGAGACCGATGGCTTCGCCGCGGAAGGATCTTTCGAACTCGGCGTCCCCGGCAAGCTGGCGCGTCAATATGACGGTGCGCTTGAGATCACGGCTCATAACGGCACGTTGCAGGCGGTCGTCACGATGGCGCTCGAAACCGCTGTGGCGGCCGTGGTCGCTGGCGAGGCCGATCTCGACGGCCCGCGCGAAGCGCTGCTCGCTCAGGCGGTCGCCTCGCGCTCGTATCTCGCCTCGGGCCGGCGTCATGACGGTTACGATTTCTGCGACACGACGCACTGCCAATACCTTACCGACGCGCTCGACGAGCGCGCCCGCCGCGCCGCGGCCCAGACTGCCGGAACGTTGCTGTGGCGTGACGGCAAGCCTCTTGAGGCGCTGTTCACGCGCAGTTGCGACGGCCGCACGCGGAGCGGGGCGGGTTATCAAGCCGTTGACTGCCCTATCTGCGCCCGCGAGCCGAAGAAGTGGACGCGCACGCATGCTGTTGCCGACGTAACCGCGCTAATCGACCATCCTGGCGAGCAAGCGCGTATCGCCGTGGTGCGCCGGCTGGGTTGGAACGCCGTGCCAAGCAACGCTTATGAGGTCACGATCGACGGCGACAAGGCAACATTCACCGGCGCGGGCGAAGGTCACGGAATGGGCTTGTGTCAACGCGGCGCGATCGGCCTGGCGCGGCAGGGCGCCTCGTGGCGCGACATCCTGCAGCGTTACTTCCCTGGCGCCGTCATTCGCTAAGCTATGCCGACTGTATTCATTCCTCATGCGCTGCGAGCCTTCACCAACGGCCAAGAGTCGGTGGAAACGACCGGCGCCACCGTGCGCGAAGTGGTCAACAATCTCGACCCTGCCTTGCGTGCTCAACTGCTCGATGGTTTCAAGCTCAAAGCGAATTTGGCCGTTGCCGTCGACGGCGCGGTCGCTCCGATGGGTTTGTTGGAGCGTGTTGAGCCCGATAGTGAGATTCATTTCGTTCCTGCGATCTCAGGCGGCGCGGGAATGTCAGTAAGTGTCACAGTTTGGCGCTGTTTGGCACAAAATGGCACAAAATGGCGCAAAATGTCAGAGCCTTGAACGGCTAAGTTGTTGACGCCTTGGAGTGATTGCCGGAAACGGCGGTTTGACGTGACATTTTGGGACGTTGGGTTGGGCGGAGATTGGACGGCCAGTGGGCGAACCGCTGCTTCGCATCTCTGTTCGAAGGTTCATTCGTTCATCCTGAAGGCCGACTTCACAGGATGGGCTATCGTTCGCTCTTCTGTTTTTAGGTGTATCACCCCGTGTCAAGGGCGGCGGTGAGGACCGCTCCTTTGACGATCGCGGCTCGGACGCGTCTCGCGGATCACGCGCGACGCGGTTCGGGCCAACTTAACGGGCCTTCCGACAAAGTAACTTCGTGGCAAATGTGCGAGACACGGAATCCTTCGTTGCTATTTGGCCGGGCCTGTGATGGAATAAGGCTCTCAAAACGAAGCGCATTGCCGTGAAAAGGCTCGTCCTGCTGGCTTGTGTGTGCCTGTCAGCCGCCGCACAGAGCCCGGATCTCGCCCGCGATCTCATTGAAAAAGGTTATCTGTCGATCCAGAACGGCGACGCTCCCGGAGCGTTGGCGCTGTTCGAGGACGCCGTGCGCCTCGAACCCGCTGACCCGCTTGCGGCGAAGCAGCTCGGCTATCTCTACTTGAAGGCCAATGACCGCTTGGCGGCGCTCGACGCCTTCTCCAAGGTGCTGCAGCTAACGCCGCAAGACCACGAGACCGCCCTGCAGACCGCCTACCTCTTGCAGTCGCTCGGCCGCTCGGAAGATGCCGCGCAGGAGTTCGTGCGTGTGGCTCAGATCGGCGAGCAGCCCTATGCCCAGCAGGCACAGGATTGGCTTCAGCGCACGAGCGACGGCGCTTTCACCGCCCTGGAGAAAGCCTATGCAGCGCTCGCCGAAAAAGATTACGACGGGGCCGTCGCCGGTTTTCGGGAGGCGCTAGCTGCGACGCCGACGCGGCCTGAGATTGAAAAGGAACTAGCCTACGCGCTGCTCAAGACTGGGGCGACGCTCGAAGCGCGCGAAGCCTTCTCGCGTGCCGTGCATCTCGACCCCGCTGACGAACACGCGGCGATGGAGTTGGCTTTCTTGCAGCACGAGACCGGCGAGGCGGCCGAGGCCTTGGCGACGTTTCAACGGCTGGCCGGCTCCCAAGATATGCAAATCCGCCGCTTGGCGGCTGCCACGGCAGGCAATCTGGAGGGCGAGCTGGACGCGGCGATATCCCGCTGGGTAGAAGCCCTGGCGCAGGACCCGAGCAACCGCTCGGTGCATCTTGAGCTTGCCGAGCTCTACGAAAAGCGCAATCAACCGGCCGAAGCGGCAGCGCAATACCTCGAAGGCTGGCGCTTGCCGGGACCTGACGGCGACGAAGTGTTGCTCAAACTGGCGCGTGTCCGTCTGGCGGCCGGCGATTCCGAGGGCGCGCACGGCGCCTGGCTGCTGGCGGCGCAGTCCGCAGAGACGCGGGTCGCCGAGACGGCGAAGGCCCTTATACCGAGCCGTTTCCCCTGGGCCAGCGAGTTCCGCGCCGCTCTGGCTCTTGATCCGAACCACGCCGTGCTGCGGCGGGAACTGGCTTACCTGCTGCTCGAAGTCAATCAACCCGCTGAGGCCATGGCCGAGTTCGAGACTCTGTTGGCGGCCCACCCCAACGACTATCAGGCTGCCGCGCAGTTAGCCTTTCTCTACCAAGAGGCTGGCGATGCGGAACGCGCCGCCATACTGCTGCAGCAG
>CAZYOX010000231.1:0-7236 GCA_964649285.1 uncultured Bryobacterales bacterium
GATCATCGACATCGACATTTTGCTCGCCGGCGATCGGCGGATTGACGCGCCCACTCTAACCGTGCCTCATCCGAGAATGCACGAGCGCGCCTTTGTACTCTATCCGAGTGCGGAGATCGCGGCTCAGATGCGCCATCCGGTTTTCGAGGCGACCGTCGGAGAGCTGCTGGAACAATTGACGCCGGCGGAAAAGGTGGAGAAGGCTAGCGCGACTGATTGGCCGCCGCAACCAGCGCCCTAGCGGCGTCGACGGCTAGGGCCGTCACATGTTTCGATTCATTGCGAAGGCCGTCGACTGCGGCCTCGACGTCATCCCGGCTGATGGCCGCGGCGTCAGCGGGCGTCTTGCCTACGAGCAATTCCGTAAGCGCTGAACCAGCGGCAATGGCGGCAGTACAACCGCGAACCTGGTAGCGCACTTCGCTGAATACGCCGTCAGAGAGCAGCGCGGACAAGCGCAGGATATCTCCACAGGCGGGATTGGAGACTTCTACTTGCAGAGCCGGCGGGGCTAATTGGCCGACATTTCGCGGATTTTGAAAGTGATCAAGGAAACGGGCCGAGTGCATCGCAGACTGGGCTAAACCGCTTCGGCTTCCACCGCAACGTTTTTCGCGGTGAAGATGCCGGCAGAAGCACGCTTGCCCATTAAAGGATGCGGCTCCACGTCGCTGGGCTTCAGGCCGACTTCGATCTGGCCGGATGCCGATACGCGCACCGGAAACTTCGCAAGTCCGCAAAATCCAGGTCCGCCGCGATGGTCGCCGGAGGTTGCGCAGAAGCGAGCGGCATGCCAGGGACAAACGAGGTGACCGTTATCGAGCGGACCGTCTTCCAGCGGTACGCCCATATGGCTACAGCGATTCTCGACAGCGCGAAGCCGGCCGTTGATCCGCACGATCATCACGCGCTTTCCCCGGACTTCAACAGCCTTCGAGTGGCCCTCCAAAAGATCCGCATCGCGGAGAACCGGATAGTAGGTTTCAGTTCGCATCTGCCGGGCGTATTATCCCCCTGCCCGCTGATTATCGTAGCTGATCGAAAATTCAAAAGCAAACCAGTTGCAGAAACAATTCTACAGCGAATCTGTACCCGTAGGACTCCTTCGTACATCCAACATTTCGGAAAGCAGGTAGGGATGCGAGATCGCGGGACAACAAAGGAAAAGAAGATGAAGCGTTGGACACGAACGATCGCAATGGGCGCCGCCCTGCTCGTGGCGTCTTCCGTGAACATCTGGGCCATCCCGCAAACGGATCATGCGCGGATCGCCGAACAGGTGCGCAAAGAGATTGTCAAATTGCCGTTCTACAGCATCTTTGACAACGTCCAATTTGAACTCAACGACGGAGCGCTGGAGCTTAGCGGCGTCGTCTACCGTCCCGTCATGAAGAAGATGGTTGAGCGGGCGACGAAACGCGTAGAGGGCGTAAATTCAGTGACAAACAACATCGAGATCCTTCCGTTGTCGACTCACGACGACCGGATCCGTGTCGCACTGGCGCGCCAGTTGTTTGGCAACCAAGTCTTTACCGGCCTCGCCATGCAGGCCGTGCCGCCGATTCACATCGTCGTTAAAAACGGGAACGTCACCTTAGAGGGCGTCGTGCACTCCGAACTGCAGAAAAACGTGGCCTTCCACGTCGCTAACGGTATTCACGGCGTGTTCTCGGTGACGAATAACTTGCGCACGGAGATCTGAGCCTAGACTCCTCTCCTCCCCTGGGCTCAGACAATGTGCGCAGGCGCCAGGCGGACCGTCGCCGGTTCGCCTGGCGAGCCTTTTCAAGGCCCCGACTAGCGAAACAAACCGTTCCGGCAACTCGGTATCAATACTAGGACTAGCGGCCTACTGGCTGGCCAAACCTTTGCGCAGCTCACCCACTACCTGCTTCGCTTCGCGATGCAAACGCTTAGGACGCCGGTCGTATTCGCCGATGTAAGGTCGACCACACGACCTGGCGAGTCTGCACGTCGACCAAAAAGACGGTGCCCTCGGGGTTCCCCCTGGGCCTATTCGGCGGCCTTTGAGCGGCCAAGCCGTCTTCAATGCTGCCGCTCTCCGCTTCGGCTGCGCCTTCGGCGGCAGGGGTCTCAGGGGCGGCGAAAACATCGTTCATCCCTTCGAAGAATTTCGCGTCGATGCGATCGGTCATCACGGTCTTGGCCTGGGCTGGATCAACCGTAACAGGGAATAGGCCTTCGGAAGTCACTTGTTCGGCGACGTATTGATCAAGAGCCCCGTTCATCGGCCAAAAGTAGACCGGGCCGACCGTGGATAGATCGGCGGCCGCGATGGGAGCGGCAATCGCCGCCAAAGCAAAGAGCCAACGCATATGTTCGGGATTATAACAGCGCTCTAGGGATGGCCCTTGATAGGCTGTAAGGACCTTTTGAGGCGACGACGTGCTGGAACAAGACAAACGGCTCAAAGAATCAACCGCCACGCCGTGGAAGCCGATCTTGCTCGGGTTGCTGATTATCATCACGGCGGGAGCAGCGTTGTTCTATTTGCAGCAAGCCGGCCGGGACGACTCACAGGCGGTACTCACCGATGCCGCACGGGCCTATCTTGCCTACCTCGACCTCAACAACGTCAACATGGAAGCCCGTGACGACGCTTTGGGGCAAACCCTGCTGGAGATTACTGGCGAGATCAGCAACCTCGGCGCAAGCGAACTCCGTGTCGTGGAGGCGCACTGCGTATTTCGCGACGTAAACGGCTCCGAGCTTGAGCGGCAGCTTGCGGCATTGGTCAGCGAACGCACCGGATCTCTTTTGCCCGGAAACACTCAAACTTTCCGCATGGCCTTCGACAGCGTGCCCGCGGGCTGGAATCAGATCATGCCGGATCTGTTCATCGCGCAGATCCAGTTCGGCGAATAGCAGCGGCGTCCCGTGGATCTGGCCACCCCCATCACCTATCTGAAAGGCGTTGGTCCGCAACGCGGCAAGACGCTGGAAGGGAAAGGCATCCTCACCATCGAGGATCTGCTTTATTACATGCCCTTCCGCTATGAGGATCGTTCGAACGTCCGACCGATTTCCGAACTGGCGCCCGGCGAGACGGCGACCGTAGTGGGGACGGTCACGGCAACGCAGATGTACCATCCGCGGCACAGCCGGCTGCGCTTGTTTGAGTTGCGCGTACGCGATGGGTCCGGCATGGCCATTGTGGGCAAGTGGTTTCGTGGGGGATATCTCGAAACCGTGTTCGAGCGCGGTCAAACTGTCGCGTTGTACGGAAAGATCGAGTACGACGAGCGCACGCGGGAAGTCGCGATCGTACACCCCGAGTTTGAGGTCTTTCGTGCTGATGACCCCGAGGCCGCCTTGCACCTCGGTCGCATCGTGCCTGTGTATCGGGCGATCGGCAAGATTTCGACGCGGGCTATTCGCAGCCTCACGGCGCGAGCCCTGGAAGGAGCTGAACGGCCCCCAGACCCGTTGCCGGAACCGATACGCCGCAGGCTCGGGATGCCCGAAAGGTTCCGGGCCTTGCAGGAAACGCATTTCCCCGCCCCAGGCGCGGATATGCGCGCTCTGATGGCCTTTCGCACGCCGGCCCAGTACCGGCTGATTTTCGAGGAATTTTTCTATCTCGAGTGCGGCCTGGCGTTGAAGCGCCGCAAAGCACAGTCCGTACGAGGCATTGCCTTCGAGTTGAACAGTCGGGCCCGCGAGAAAATCAAGCGCATCTTGCCCTTCAAACCGACGAGCGCGCAGAAACGCGTGCTCGGCGAAATCGCCCAAGATATGGCGCTCCCCGCCCCGATGAATCGACTGCTGCAGGGCGACGTAGGCAGCGGCAAGACCATTATTGCTGTACAGGCTGCCATCATCGCTATCGAGAACGGTTGCCAAGTTGCGGTCATGGCGCCGACCGAGATCCTGGCCACGCAGCATTTCCTGAATTTTCAAAAGCTGCTGTCGCCCATTGGTTATCACGTCGTCGACCTCACGGGTTCGATTCGGGGGGGTGGGAGGAACAAGCGCAAGCGGCTCATCGCCGAAGGCGTGGCGCACGTCGTCGTGGGTACCCATGCCTTGATCTCCGAGGATGTTGATTACAAGCGGCTTGGGCTGATCGTTATCGATGAGCAACATCGCTTTGGAGTGATGCAGCGGCTAGGTCTGCTGCAGAAGGGCGAGCATCCCGACGTGTTGGTGATGACGGCGACGCCCATTCCGCGAACCCTGTCGCTGACTCTCTATGGCGACTTGGATGTCTCCATTTTGGACGAGCTGCCGCCGGGCCGTTCTCCGATTACGACGCGACAACGGGAATACGACCAGATCGAGCGCGTCTATTCGTTCATCGCCAAAGAGGTCAGCGAAGGCAGGCAGGCGTACATCGTATGCCCGGTGATCGAGGAGTCCGAAGCGAAGGCGGCCAAAGCGGCGCTGAAGACCTACGAGCATCTCTCGCAGAAGGTCTTCCCCGACCTAAAAATCGGTTTGCTCCACGGGCGGCTTAAGACACCGGAGAAAGAGGCCGTCATGGACTCGTTCAAGCGCGGCGAAACCAACGTGCTTGTAGCGACAACAGTGATCGAAGTCGGCGTGGACGTGCCCAACGCCACCGTGATGGTGATCGAGCATGCCGAATCCTTTGGTCTCTCCCAACTGCATCAACTGCGAGGACGCGTTGGGCGTGGCGCGGCCAAGAGCTACTGCATCTTGATGACGGAGAATCTGACGGAGACCGCGCGGGAACGCATCCAAACGATGGAACGGACGCAGGACGGCTTCGAAATTGCCGAAAAGGACCTAGAAATTCGCGGCCCTGGCGAATTCTTCGGCGTCAAGCAATCCGGATTGCCTGAATTTCGGGTTGCGAACCTGCTGCGCGATCGGGAAGCCCTGGAGATCGCCCGTCAGGAGGCCCGTGCCTTGGTGGACAACTCCCCCCCGGAAGAGCTGAAATCACTCGTCGAGTACATCCGGGAAAAGTGGCAGCGTCGTTACGGCCTTGTTCAGGTTGGTTGAGCGAGACCGGGCGATTGCCTCGTCGATGGTCATCTGCTGGGCGCCAGGCTTGACGAACCGGCCTTGTTTGCGAGCACGGCGGCGTTCGTTGCGCTCTTCGCGGCGGGCGTCGCGGGCGGCTTGCCGGTACTGGAGGCCAATCAACCGGCGGCGGATCAACTCCCGTCGCTGTTCCACGGTTTCTACCTGGAACGGAAGAAGTTCGAGTTGGCGTCCTTGAACGGCCATGAGTCGCCTGGCGGGGACGCTCCCTATATTGCCATACGTTGCAAGGTAACTGCTCTGGAAAGTGCAAGATAGGCTGGAATGTTGAGGTTCTAGTTGCCTGCACCCTTGCGACAGCAGTATCGCTGTCAATCGCCGCGCGCAGGCGACGCGTGTTCCTGATAAAGCAGCGATGCAACTCCGCCTCGCCGCTACTTCGCCGGCGGCGGACCGAAGCTCGGGATTCTTTCCTCCAGAATCGTGTCCATGCGGTTGCGTATGTCGGCCTTCCGTTCCGGATGAGGAAAGATATAAAAGCGCCCTTCTTTGACGGCTTCGACGACGATCTCGGCGATCTTATCGGGGCCAACGGATTCGGCGACCATTCTGCGGACGGCGGTGTCGCGCTCCTGAGCCTGGCTGCTCGCCGCCGTTTTTCGGTTGGCTTGCTTGATGGTGTCGGGAGCCTTCTGTTCGAAGTTCGCCAGCCCTGTTTGGACCCACCCAGGGCACAACACGCCCACTTCGATGCGTGAGCCTGTGGCGCGGAGCTCATGGTGCAGGCATTCCGACATGGCCACTACCGCATGTTTGCTGGCGTTGTAGGGCGCGAAGAAGGGTCCCGAAAGCAGGCCTGCAACGGATGCCGTATTCAGGACGTAACCCTCTTCGCCCGTCTTGATCATGCGCGGCAGGAAGTAGTGTAGGCCGTGCGCCACGCCCAGCACGTTGACGTTAAAAACCCAGCGCCAATTCTCTAGCGGCTGCTCCCAACTCGCTTGCACACGTCCCAGCACTCCCGCGTTGTTGCACAGCAGGTGCACCTGACGGAAATCGCGGAAAACCTCGTCGGCGAACTCCTCAACCGCGCCCGGCACAGTGACGTCCACGGCAATCGCATGGGCCTTGAGGCCATCATCAGCGAGCTTGCGGGCGGCCTCGCGGACGCCGCCGACGTCGCGGTCAGCCAAGATGACCTGCATCCCCTCGCGTGCAAAACGCTCCGCCATGGCAAGTCCGATGCCGGCAGCGGCTCCGGTGACCACGGCGACCTTCCCTTCCAGTTGTTTCATCGATGCTTTCCCGGCGTTCCGCGCGCACGGACCTCGTCTGCAAAAGCTAGCACACAAAGTAGTCAGACAACCGAGCCCTGTCCGGCAAGCTGCGGAAGTGGAAGACACTTGGGCAATGCGACCCGCTGATCGTTGAAGGCCGCATCGATCGCGTATCCTGGAGTCAATTTGATGGCGTCGATCGCTCAGGCCCTCTCCACTTTTTCGACGGTCGCATGAGCCCGAATCGTGAGCTTTCCGCTTCCGTAAACCGCACGGCGACACTGCTGGCCGCGCGCGAAGCCCGAGTGCTCAGTTGGGCGCTGTTGGCTAGACTCGTATTCTTATCGATCGTCGCCTTCCTCACCGTTCTGCAAACCCTGGAGCTTATTCCTCCGGGCGTCATGGCAGAAGGCCCGAGCGACGCTGCGTCGACGTTGGTCATTCTCATCGTTACGGTGTCCATCGTCGCCCTGATGTATCGGCTCGCCCGTCGCGGCCGGCATCTCGATAAAGTCGGCCTCGGCGCGGTCGCGGTAGACGTCACTGTCTTGGCGCTCGTGCCCTTGATTTGGATGGCCACGCAACCGGGCATTGAGGACTACCCTCAAGGGCTCATCAAGGGCGAACTCTTCTCGATCGGCATGTTGTTGATCATCATCAACACCATCACGCTCGTACCGCTTTATCCCGCCCTGATGACGGCCGGCTCGATGTTGGTACTCGGCGCCGTTGCCGCCTACGGCCTCAACCGCCCCGACATCGTCCTAACCGATTCCTATCTCACGCATTTCCGCACTCCAGCGCTGAACCTCGGGGTCGTCTATGTGAGAGCGCTCATCATGGTGCTCAGCGGGGCCTTCCTTTCTGTGTTGGCGCTGACCGCCCGGCGAACGATTCGCCACACCGTGGAGTTGGAAGTCGCCAACCTCGAGTTGAAGGAAGTGCAGTCAGAAATGGTGCTTGCGGGACGGATGGCCGCGTTGGATGG
>CAZYOX010000232.1:0-7197 GCA_964649285.1 uncultured Bryobacterales bacterium
GGTGTTACCTATCCGCCCGGTCCAACCTGTTACCCATCCGCCCGGTTTGTACAAGATTTTCGTTCATGCTAATTTCCTTAAACTAAATAACCGCGCTCTGGATGCAAGCCCGGGGCTTAGAATTTATCCGAGCAGCAATGTATATATCAGGCTTATCGATCAAAAGTGTGATTATTGTGTGTAAATTTCCCTCATGTGCGTAAATTGTTTGAGATTGGCAGAGCCAGCGATGCCGCGCGGAAGCTGTTCGCTAAAGGCTGTCGCAAGATCACACCTAGGTGCGTTGGAAGCCCGCTGAAGCGGGCTGGAGAGAGGGTAGGTCGGCGCTCTTTTGGATACCAGCCGTATAACGACTGGCCTAACCATGAGCCCGATGAATCGGGCTGAGAACGCAAGAACAGAGCTACGGAGGGTGGTTGTTGCCTGAGATTGAGAACGCGAATCCGAGCTGAACGAGGGGTCCGGTGGTTGGGATTTGGCGGAGTGTCTCGTAAGGGGATAGGTCCGTCTGTGATACCGGCGGGCCGCTCACTGGCGTTCGCGGTTCGGATTGGACGCTGACGCGGGACGGGAGGGCGCGGCGTGCGGCTCGTTACCCACGGCTTACGCCGTGGGCTGTTAGTTCCGCTGCCCCTTGGGGGCTGGTTAAGGGGATAGTGAGGTGGTAAGTGGGGTGGCAGTCAACTAGTGCCTGTGATCTGTGAACGGGCCTGAAAGCACAACAGCAGAACTACGGCGCCCGGGGCTGCTAGAGATTGAGGGCGCGAATGTCGGGCTCGGCGGAATGTTCGCGTTGGGGTATGTCCGTCCGCGGTGCTGGCTTGACCGCTCTCTGGCGTTCGCGGCTTGGATTGGACGCTCACGCGGGAGGGGAGGGGCGCGGCGTGCGGCTCGTTACCCACGGCTCGCGCCGTGGGCTTTTGGGTTGCGGCGCCCCTTTGGGGGCTGGTGAGAGAATAGCGACTAGAGGCGAGCGCTGCGGCTGACTTCGCGGACGTACGGCAGGGTGCGGATGCGGGCCATGATGCGTTCGAGTTGCACTACGTCGGCTAGCTCGAGGGTGATGTTGATCCAGGCTGGGCGGTCGAGGCCTGAGCCGCCGCGCGATTCGACGCGAGTGATGTTGACTTGTTCGCCTGACAGAATGCCGGTGATGTCGTTGAGGATATTCGGACGATCGTCGACATAGATCGATAGCTTGGTGAGGAACGTTTCGGTGTTGGCCGAAGACCAGGCCACGTCGATGCGGCGCTCGGCCTCGTAAAGCAAATTGTGTACGTTGGGGCAGCCCTTGGAGTGCACGGCTACGCCCTTGCCGCGAGTTACGTAGCCGACGATGGGCTCGCCCGGAATCGGATTGCAGCAGCGCGCGCGGTAGACCATGATGTCGTCTACGCCTTTGACGACCAGCACGCCGCCGTCGCGGTTCGCGTCGGTCGCAGGCTTTGGCTCTTCGACGGCTTCGGTCTCTTTCTCCGCTGGCGGAGCCAGCTTCTCGACGACGGAGCGGGCCGAGTAGCGGCCATAACCGACGGCGGCGTACAAGTCTTCGAGACGCGCGATGCCGTAGTCCTGAGCGATGGTGCGCAACTCCTCCGAGCGCAACATTTTCACGGAGATCTTGAGGCGGCGGATCTCGCGTTCGAGAAGCTTCTCGCCTAGCTCCTCGGCGCGTTCGCGGCGATTGGCGTTGAGCCACTGCTTGATCTTGTGGCGAGCGCGCGACGTCTTGGCGAACGACAGCCAGTCGGCGTTGGGCTTGCGGCCCTTTTGCGTGACGATCTCGACCATCTCGCCGTTGCCCAACCGGTATTTGAGCGGAACGATGCGTCCGTCGACCTTCGCGCCGACGCAGGTATGCCCGACTTCGGTGTGAATGGAGTAGGCGAAGTCGATGGGTGTGGAATCGCGGGGCAGGACGACGAGCTTGCCCTGCGGGGTGAAGACATAGACTTCTTCGGGGTAGAGGTCGATCTTGAGCGTGGAGAGAAAGTCGCCCGGATCTTTGAGATCGCGTTGCCACTCCACCAATTGGCGCAGCCAGCTGATGCGCCGGTCGTCGTTGTCGGGGCCGGCCTTGCCTTCCTTGTACTTCCAGTGAGAGCAGATGCCGTCCTCGGCCATCTGGTGCATCTCTTTGGTGCGGATCTGCACTTCGAAGCGCTGTCCGGCGGCGGTGATCACGGACGTGTGCAAGGACTGGTACAGGTTCGGCCGCGGCATGGCCACGAAGTCCTTGATGCGGTCGGGGATCGGGCGCCAGGCGTCATGAATGATTCCCAGGGCGGCGTAGCAGTTTTGCTTCGAGTCGGTGATGACGCGCAGCGCAAGCAGATCGTAAACCTGATCGAGACGGATTTTCTGAGCCTGCAGCTTGCGGTATATGGAAGACGGCCGCTTGATGCGACCTTCGACTTCGGCCGGGATGTCGGCTGCCTTGAGGCGGTTCTGAATGTCGCTCTTGATCTGGGCGAGGAAGCTCTCGCTCGACTCGCGTCGCGACTCGATGTAATGGGTGATCTCTTGGTAGGCCTTGGGGTCGAGGTAGGAAAGGGCTAGATCTTCAAGCTCGCTGCGCATCTTGCCCATGCCGAGCCGTAGAGCGATAGGCGCGTAGATCTCAAGGGTGACGGTGGCGATGGCGCGCTGCCGTTCGGGCGACAGATGACCCAGCGTACGCATGTTGTGCAGCCGGTCGGCCAGCTTGACGAGGATTACGCGGGTGTCCTCGACCATGGCCAGCAGCATTTTGCGGAAAGTCTCGGCTTGGCGGTCTTCGGAAGAAGAGAAGGCTAGGCGGCCGAGCTTGGTGACTCCGTCGACGCAACGTGCGACTTCAGGACCGAAGTGCTGCCGGATCTCTTCGATCGTGGTCGGCGTGTCTTCGATGGTGTCGTGCAAGAGAGCCACGACAAGCGAGGTCGTATCGAGTTGCAGGGAGGCTAGGATGTGCGCGACCTCGACGGGGTGAGCCAGATAGGGCTCCCCGGATTTGCGCATTTGCCGGCCGTGCCTTTCGGCGGCGAACTCAAAGGCTTTGTCGAGAATGGAGGTGTCTTCGCCGGGACGCTGAGCGCGGAGGACCGCCTTGAGCTCGTCGAAACGGACTAGCAGGCCGGGCGCCAGCGATGCCGCCCCGGTGTGCGCGCGGTGGGTTGCCATGACCCCCAAAAAGAAAAGAGCCCTGTGCCCCTCCGTCGAGGGCTCCCAGGGCTCATTATATCGGGCGGGGCCGCTTGCGCCCCTACGAGATGCTTAGAAGGCGTGAACGAGCTTTCCGCCGACGCTCCATCCCTGTTCTCCCAACTCGTAGAGGTTGCCGTTGTAGCTTACCGTCGTACCGGCGTAAGCGGCCGTCGAGATGAAGGCGGCCTGACCGGCGTAACGGGCGTCTTGATCGACTTCCATGACGATGCCCTGGTTCTTCTCGCCATCGATCTTGATTCGCGTGCGGTTGCCGTCAAAGGCCACAACTTCGTAGAAATTGTTGACAAAGCCGTCGCCGGCCTCGGTGATGGCGAAGATGTTAAACGGCAACTCATAGTCGCCGCCGCAAACGACGTAGCCGACGCGCTCGTAACCGGCCGGCGCGGCGGTCATCTTGCTGTCGTCAAAAACCAAACTGTCGCCGCAGAAGTCCGGCTTCTCCTCGCCGTCTTGCAAGACAACTGCCTTCGCGTTCGCGTCAATGGCGGGCGATTCCGGCGGCGGCCAAACGCCCGGCATGGGCACCACTTCGGCTGCCGACTCTGCCGGAGGAGGAGCTTCCTCTTCCGCTGGCGGCGTCGAGCAGGCGACGCTGACCAGCAGTAATGCGGCTAAGGCGCCGCTAAACAGGGCATGCCGGGAAATGGAAGTCTGATGACGTTTCGAAAGAGTGGCCATTAGCGTTGCAGGCCTCCTTGTGGAATGAACAATTCGCTACGCGGGAGAATTAGCAATGACTCCGCGTTATGCGGGCCTACGACAGCATAACGAAGCGAGTGGCCGGATGGCAACTTTTCGGGGCGCCCGGCTGTTATAGACCCGACCGGGGTAGAGCGGGAGCAAAGAGAAAAAGCCCTGGGCCGCTTGTGACGGCTCCAGGGCTCGATGTGTGGCTAGAAGAGCCGAGACGCGCTTACTCAGCTGACTGGAACTGCTCCGTCGTGCCCTCTTCGGCCAGGCGCCGCTTGGTTTCGAGCGCTTTGTCGACCCACTTGTTCGCTTCAGCGATGTGTTGGTCGTACTCTTCTTTGGTTTCCGCGAAGTCGGCCCGCTCGCGCTCAAGAAGATTGAGATAGATCATCGCATCGGCATAGTCGGGATTGACTTTCAGGGCGTTATTCAACGCTTCCAAGCCGGATTCGATGGTCGGGATGGCTTCCACAGCCATCTCCTTGCGCGTTTCGGCATCCTTTAGGGGGCCTGGGTCTGTAGCCTGCATGCCCATTTCGGTCCTAGCGGCGAGCCTCGGCTGATACGAATCGGTCCACTTGATGACTCCGATGGTGTAGTAAGAGTCGGCGGCGCCGGGATCGACGGGCTCTTGCGCCATGGCCAATTCGATGCGTTTGCGGTGCCACTCCTCAGCCTTGTCGAAGTCCTTCATGTTGAAGTAGAGCGACGCCATGCTGGAGATGGCCAGCATGTTGGTGGGATCGACCTCCAACACTTCCTGGAATCCGTCGATGGCCTGCTCGGCCAACTTCAGATTTTCCGGATCCACCGAGCCGGGATAGAACTGATTCATGTAGGCGTAGGATCGATATGCCTTCGCGTCCGTCAGCGATGGATCCAGTTCGAGAGCGTTGGTGAACCTCGTTACCGCAGTCGGGTAATCGGCGGCGGTGAAGGCCTGAACGCCCTTATTCAGCTCGTTGCGCGCCTTGAGGTAACTGATTTGCTTCTGACAGCCGAGCGAGAATACCGACAGAACGCCAACCGCGACTATTGCATAAACATTAAGGACTTTCATTTCCAATACCGCCTTCCTAGTTGCCGGCGGACGCTTGCGGGACAGCCGCACGCGCCTACATCGCCTGGTCTAGGTCCTCCGTAATCAAGCCGATCTTATCGACGCCGGCGCCCTTGCCGATGTCGATCACCCGAGCCACGTCCCGGTAATCCAAAGACGGAGCGCCGCGAACGAACATCACGCGCTCGGCCCTCGTCTTAAAGACCTCGAACAGCTGGCCCTCAAGCGATTCCCAAGTAGAAGGGTCGCGATTAATCATGAGCGCGCCGTCGGCCGTAATGGAAACGACAACGGTGCGGTCATTCTCTTCAGGCGGCTGGTCCTCCGCGTCGGGGTTGGGCTGAGGCACCAATGCCTCCAGGCCCTTGGGGGTGAGGGGAGTGATGACCATGAAGATGATCAAGAGCACCAACAAGACGTCGATCAACGGCGTCAAGTTCATGGCGCTTGTTGGTCCGCCTTTCTTTCCGCCAGCTGCCATACCCATAACGTTGTTCCTCCAACTTCCTTTCGTCGGTCCGTTAAAGGACCGCCGTTGCCGTTGCGTCCTCTTTTTCCGTTAGCAGGCCGACCTGATCGACCCCGACCGACCTCAAAATATTCACGACTTCCACAACCCGCTCGTAGCTGGAACGTGCATCGCACTTGAGATACACGGTTTTGTCCAGGCGGTTCGTGACGATATCGCTAACCTGGGCGGCCAATTCTTCTTCGGTGATCTTTTGGGTGCCCAGGAAGGTCTGGCCGTCGCGGGTCACCGCCACCAACACGGCGTCCTCTTGATCGGCTTCCTTCATGGCGATTGGGTTGCGGGTGCGAACCAGATCAACGCTGACGCCTTTGGAAAGCATCGGCGTAATGACCATGAAGATGATCAGCAGCACCAACATCACGTCGACCATCGGGGTGACGTTGATGTCGTTCACTACCGTACTTTTTTTCTCTTCTTTCTTTGACATGTGATCCTACTTCCCTTTCGCCTGGCGTCCGGCGGCCCGTTCAGGGCCGCCGGCGCGCAAACGGTTTGGCGCTCTTATCCTAACTTCGGCCTGCTGGCCTGTCCAACTACTTGGCAGCCGCTTTCTGCGTCCGCTTGAGGAAATAGTCGATCAATTCAGAGCTGGAGTTTTCCATTTCGACTTCCAAGGCCTCGACCTGGGAGGTGAAGTAGTTAAACATCCAAACAGCCGGAATCGCGACGAACAAACCGATGGCGGTCGCGACCAAGGCTTCCGAGATGCCGCCGGCAACCGCGCCGAGACCGGTGGACTTCTCTTGCGAAATGCCCTGGAAAGCGTTGATGATACCGACGACCGTACCGAACAAGCCCACGAACGGCGCCGTGGAGCCGATAGTGGCGAGGCCGCTGAGGCCCTTGTTCAATTCTGCATGGGCGATCGCCTGGGCGCGCTCAAGGGCGCGATTGGACGATTCGATCAATTCGCCGGAAATCTCGGTGCTCATCTCGTGCGCCTGAAATTCCTGCAAACCGGCTACGACAACTTTAGCCAAGTGGCTCTTCTTGTAGCGCTCCGCCAATTTAACGGCTTCGCCCAGCTTGCCCTCGCGCAGAGCGCCGGCGACCGCCGGAGCAAACTGCCGAGATTGCTTCTTGGCGGCACTGAAGGTTAGCCAGCGGTCGATCATGACGCCGATCGACCAAGCCGACATTAAGAACATGATGATAACGACCGCCCTCGCCGCGAAACCCATCTGGTTCCACATCGAGACCAAGTCGAAACCGACTTCGCTCTGCAACAGCAGCAAACCCCAAACCGAAAACTGACCTAGCATCGAACACTTCCTCCTGATAGACGATCAATTGAGCCACAGACCGACCCTTACGGTTGCTGAAAGCCTGGCCAACCCTGAGGTTGGTCTGACGGCTCACACGCCCGGTCTCGTTGTAGAAAACTATTACTTCGCAGTTCTCCCCTGGGCTAACGGCCCAGAGTGAACACCACATTAATTTGCGTCGCCACCTCAACCGGCTGACCGTTGAGCAGAGTCGGCTTGTACTGCCACTGCCCGACAGCGGTCAGGGCCGCTTGGATCAACATGGGGTGGCCTTCGATGACTTCCAACTCCTGGATATTGCCATCCTTGCCGATGACGGCCGAAAGTTGAACCGTCCCCTGAATACGGGCGGACTTCGCCAATGGCGGATAGACGGGGTTGACACGCCGGAGCATACGCGCCTGCTGGACGGCGCCCCCGACGGTAATACGCTTCGGAGCGGG
>CAZYOX010000233.1:0-7189 GCA_964649285.1 uncultured Bryobacterales bacterium
CGTCTCGAGAACGCCCTGCGAGAAGATATTGCCGCTCTTCTCCGCCTGCGCCTGGAGGATCTTGAAGATCAACTCCTGCTTGCGCAGACCTGAGATGCCTTCGACGTTAAGTTCCTTGCCGAGCTCGGTAAGCTCGGTGATATTCATCTCCTTGAGGCTGGCCAGGTCGACGGCGGGACGCTTGTCGTTATTCCGAGAATCGTCTTCGCCCTCCTCAGCCTCGCTGGCTTCTTCGCGAGGTTCCTCAACCTCTCGCTCACGCCGCGGCGGACGATCCTTCTTGTCGGATCGGCGCGACTTGCGCACCTCGCCGCGCCCGCGAGACCGCTTTTCCGGTCTGCCTTCGGATTCGCTCGGCCGCTCGCTTCCCGCTTCCGGGCTAACGGCTTCAACTTCGGCGTCGTCTTCGACATTCTGGGTCGAAGCGTCTTGGATGATTTCTTCAGTGCTGTCCTGCACGGAATCCTGCTCGGTGGACGACATAAGTCTTGAGGGTTGATCTAGTTCTTTGGTGGATTATCAGGGAATTAGTGCGCGCCTTAGAGGTCCGGGGCCGCGCGGATGCCGTCCCAAAGGGCGGCAACTCCATCGCCGGTGACCGAAGAAAAGGCCAACGGCGGATGAAAGTCTTGTTCGATCGAGCGCACAGCTTTCAATCGCTGTGCCGCTTTTAGTTTATCAGCCTTTGAGGCAACCACGACGAATCGTTGTTGATTCTCTTGCAGCCACTCCATCATAGCCCGGTCTAGCTGCGTCGGGCCGTGTCGAATATCGACAATCAGAACCACCAACTTGAGCTGCGGCCGGTCCGTCAGATAACGCTCCGCAAGCCTGCGCCACTGCTCCACGGCCTCCCGCGGGGCCTTGGCGTACCCGTAGCCCGGCAAGTCGACAAAGTACATCTTGTTGTCGACCCGGAAAAAGTTAATCGTCTGGGTGCGTCCCGGCGTCGAACTCGTCCGCGCCAGGTCCTTCTTGACGATCGGCCCCGTCTTCCCTTTCCCGCGCAACAACAACGCGTTCAACAAGCTCGACTTGCCGACATTGCTCCGGCCCACAAAGGCGATCTCCGGCAATCCGTCGCTGGGGAACAGATGCGGAGACGTTGCGCCGACCACGAATTCTACAGCCATAAAACCTGCGGGGAGACCGGCGTGAGAACGCCTTGCATCTGAGATTACAATACGTGGGTGAATTTTGCTCTAGGGTCCCCGCCAAGGTCCGCCAACCGCCCGGCGACCTCCTAGCTGGACAGACCACTCGTTCTCGTGCCAGAATATCTGTCTTATCCGCGCCATGGCAGCCGAGCTTCGAGTACCGGGGGCCTTTCGATTTACGGACTGCTAGCCGGTCCGTAGAAGGTTCGGTTCGTTTCACGCGCAGTATCCGACAGTAGACGTCGCCCACTCTGCGGAGTGGGTTTTTTCGTTAGAGGTTTAGTCCAGACATGATCATCTCAATGAGGCCAGGCGCCACCAAGGAGCAGGTGGAGCACATCTGTAATAGAATCCAGGAGCTCGGCTTTAAGGTCCACTCAATCCAGGGCGATGAACGTGTCGTGATTGCAGCGGTCGGCGTCGGTCCCGTGACCCATGCAATCGAAACCTTGGAATCTTCGCCGGATGTGGAGAGCGCTGTGCCGATTTCAGCCCCCTATAAACTTGTTAGCCGTCAGGTTAAGAACGAGCGCACCGTCGTGACGCTGCCAAACGGCGGCTCATTCGGCGGCGGCGACTTCGGCGTCGTCGCCGGCCCCTGTTCGGTCGAAACCGAAAAACAGATTATGGTGACCGCCGAACATGTCGCCAAACACGGCGCCAAGTTCCTGCGCGGCGGTGCGTATAAACCGCGTTCGTCCCCCTACAGCTTCCAGGGCCTCGAAAAAGAGGGACTGAAATTGCTGCGCAAGGCCGGCGACGCCACCGGACTAGCCGTTGTAACCGAGGTCATGACTGTCACGAACGTCGACCTCGTCGCCGAGTACGCCGACGTTTTGCAGATCGGCGCGCGCAACATTCAGAACTTCCCGCTCCTGAATGAAGTCGGCCGCTCCAAACGCCCGGTTGTCCTCAAGCGCGGCCTTAGCGCCACATTGGAAGAGTTGCTGTTGTCCGCCGAATACATCGTCTCCAACGGCAACCCCAACGTCGTCCTCTGCGAACGCGGCATTCGCACCTTCGAGACCGCCACGCGCAACACGCTCGACATCCAGGCCGTACCAGTGCTCAACCGCATGACGCACTTGCCGGTTATCGTCGACCCGGCGCATTCCTCCGGCAAGCGCGCTCTCATTCCGCCGCTGACCCGCGCCGCCGCAGCGGTGGGCGCCGACGGCATGATGGTCGAGGTGCATCCCGAGCCTGAAAAGGCCTGGAGCGACGGCGCCCAGTCCCTGACCTTTGCCGAGTTCGAAAAGATGATGGACGAACTCCAGCCCTACCTCGAACTCTGGAAGCAAGAGCGCGCGCGCGGCTAACCGCCGCGAGCTTGAATCTGTTGCGGCCCTCGCCCAGCAAGCGAGGGCCGTTTTACTTTCAACGCCGGACGTCACAACGGCGGAAGCCGTCTCGTCATTCCGTTAGACAGACTCCACGAAGGAGACTCGGCTCGAACGCTCTACGCCGCCATATCCAAGATCCCCTAAACTGGCGACATGATGGAAGACCGCCGAACACTGCTTAGAACGCTGCTCGCCGCAGGCATAGCCTCCGCGGCCCCGACTGCCTCGCGCGCCGCGGCTGCGGTGATCCACAAACAACCGCTTCCCGGTGAATTTGAGGCCATGGAAGCCACCTTCGTCGAGGTTTCCTTCGAGCCCGGACAGGACTCTGCGGCACATCGTCATCCAGGTTTCGTCTTGGGCTACGTGCTCGAAGGACAGTTCCGATTCGCCGTACAAGGCGAGCCGGAAAAAATCCTTGGGCCGGGCTCAGTCTTCTACGAACCGCCCGGCGCGGTCCACACAGTCTCCGGCAGCGCCGGTCCTGGGACCGCACGGATTCTGGCAATCATCATTGCCGAAAAAGGCTCTCCCGTCACTCTACCTGCGGCCTAACCTCGACTCTTCCAGGGTCATCGGCGACTCGGAATAGTCTCGGCGCCTGGACCTTGACCTTCCGCACCTGCCGCTCGCTGGGCAGCGTAATTCCTACACGGTATTTCTCCCCTCGAACTCTTCTTGCTGCACGTCGGTCACGGTACGCCCCAATGTTCGCAAGGGTTTCCAACTCAGTTCCCGATTGGCGCCATTCTTGCAAAGCTATCCGCCATCATCGAGAAACGAGCCATGCGATATACGCATGCTTCACAGTTCAACCTAAGCGCCCCCCTTTGGAGGAACACTAGATGAAAGCACTGACGATTGCGATTACGATGATCGCCCTTGCGATCGCACCGGCGATGTGGGCGCAGAGAGCTGCGGCGCCCGAGGGCGCGGCACAAGCCCAGGCGCAGGGTTCTGAGCAAACCCTGACCGGATGCCTCGCGAACGAGCAGGGGATGTTCACCCTGAGGACTAGCTCAGGCGCCTTCCAACTCGAAGGGAACGGCCTACAAGCGCATGTCGGTCATACCATCCGCGTCACCGGCAATCAGACAACGGTCGCCGGTAAGTCAGTCTTTAGAGTTACTGACATAGAGATGGTGTCTTCGAGCTGCCAATCGTAAACCCGGTCTCAAGTTATGACGGCGGATGGAGTCGGCCCCTACACGAACCGTCCGCCTTTTCTCGGGGCTGCTTCAGCGCGGCCCCGAGGTTTCTTAACAGCTCCTGATTGCAATGCAATCGGCCTACGAGAGGAGAAGCCATGTCGATTCAGAAAGTCATTGTTGCAGGCGGAGGGGTGGTGAACACCGAAGAAGATAGCCGACGCAACTTCGAAATCATGCGAGCAGACTCGTGCAACGACGTCGAACGCCTGCTCGATCGCGACCGAACCGTCGGTCTCGTCTGCACCGACGCGAAGCTGCCGGACGGCAACTGGTGCGACATCCTGCGGCTCGTCATCAGCCTGCGAATGTCGGTTGAGGTTCGAGTCATCGGGCGCAATGGCGCGCCTTCACTGCGCCTGCAGGTGAAGCCGCGTCGCTGCTCCATCCTCGCCATGAATCCAGCTATGACTTAGGTCACCTAAGCCATGAGAGGTATTACCGACGAATGAGAATGTTGCTGTTGCGGCCACAGGGCGAGGCGGATGTAATTCTTACCAAACCGCTGGCGAGATTGGTAGTATTTTCCTCGTCGCGCGGTGCAGACGCTCGAAGCAGAACTCCCAAGCTAGATACCTTCTACTCAATCCGCAACGTCGATGACGTAGCGGCCGAGGAGCAGGTCAACTTCCCTCACACGACTCCGCATTTTCGGCAGCGTATCGCTTCTATCGCAGGTATGATTTTCGACCTCGACCGCGCCGACTGGCCGGCCATTTCTAACGCTTGCGATAATCTACGGCAAGAAACCAAAGGGACGCCTCTCGAGAAGTCCGTCGAACTGCTTCACGAACCGATACGGCGAAAGCACGTTCACGCGCTTGCCCAGACCATCGACAAGCTGCTGCGACACAACTGAGGCGGCGCAGATGCGGGCTTCAACTTTCCCCGATCGCTTCGCTTGCTAACCACTTCGTGTCCTGCGACGCCTGGACGCGAAACCCACCTTGGCGCATGTTACTCTAGTCGCTTGCCAGCCATGGATTCGTGTCTTCATGCCGGCCTGAACTGGCTGATGAGGTCAGGCATTCAGCATCCCACCGGCGCCGTTTTCGCCGAGTACGATTCGCTGACGTCCTCTTACAAGCGAGTATCGACGGAAGCCGCTGCCTGGTCCATACTGGCCGTACTGGGCCTAGGGGAGCCTCCCGACCAATCGCGGCGCGACGTAGCGATCGCTGCCGGTCGCTATCTCATGGAGCGCTCTTTCGATCTACAGACAGATCTATTCATCGATGACCCGACCGCCGAGCCGCGTCTTGGCAGCTTCCTCAGCGGCATTGCCGCACTCCGCGCCTTAAACGCTTTGTGGCGAGTCACAGGCGACCCCGCCTATTATGAATGCGCCGACCGTTGCGGCCGCTCCATTCAAGTCCGCATGACGCGCGTCGACGGCTCATTCTTCCGGCAGTTCAATGCGACAGTGGGATATCCCGGCGGAGAAGGCGGCGGGCCAGAACAACTCAAAGCTTCCGCCGCTTTCCTGCAGTTGGCCGAAGATGGCGACATGCCGGAGTTGCGCAGCGCCGCGGAATCGCTACTGAAGTTCGCCCTGTCGCGCCATGAAGCGTTCGTCAACGAGCCTGTACCCGATCTCGATGCACGCCTAGCCAAGCTGCGCCATTATGCTCTGTTCCTCGAAGGTCTGCTGCCTTTCGCCGCCGAGCGCCTCGATGCCGGTTCGGCGCTTCAAGCCGGTATCATCCGTCTTGAGCAAGAAGCCAAAGACATCGACGCTGATCAGCTGCCGCCCGGACTATTGGCTCAGCCCCTGCGTTTGCGGCTCTTCGCTGACTTGATGGGCCTCGGCGAACTTGATCGCTCTCGCGCCGAGTTTGAGGCCGATCTGCTCCGCGAATATCAGCTCCAGTCCTCTGATCCTAGCCTCGAAGGCGCTTTCGGATCGGTGCGCGACACGACCGAAATCGGCGCGTCCTTGGAGCCTCATCCGACCGTGATCTCGCTTCAGGCCCTGGAATTTTGGAACGATGCGACGACTGACGGCTTCCGCCGCACTTGGCGCGACCTGATCTAACTCGCGCGGCTTATACTTGGAACGTTTCACGGCGAAGACACTATGTCCCGTTTCTCAGGCGCGCTGCTGCTGTTCTTCCTCGCCATGAGCCTCAACGCCCAATATCGAACGACCCAAACCGTGATCGACGGAGTGAACGTCGTGCAACTCGAAAGCCCCAACGGCAACGAACGCGTCTCCGTCGCCGTCGGCCTCGGCAATCTGGCGTACGAGTTCTCCGTCAACGGGAAGAATGCTCTCTATGCGCCTATGGATTCGTTAGGGGCCTATGCGGAGCGACCGCGTTTGGCCGGCAACCCCTTCCTATGGCCTTGGCCCAACCGCCTCGACTGGGAGGGCTACTACTTCGGCGGAAAGGAATATCGCCTTAACATGGCGCTGGGCAATGTGCGTCTCGACGCCAATAAGCAGCCCATCCACGGCTTGGTGACCTTCAGTCCTTACTGGCAAGTCATCGACAGCGGCGCAGAGGTCGACAGCGCTTGGGTGACAAGTCGCTTGGAATACTCCAAGCGCCCCGAGCTAGCTCAACAGTTCCCCTTTGAGCACGCCGTCGAGATGACCTACCGGCTCTCCGACGGCACGCTTTCCGTCACGACCAAGGTCATCAACCTCTCTGCCGTCGCAATGCCCATCTCCCTGGGCTTCCATCCTTACTACCAACTGCACGACTCGCCTCGTGATGAGTGGAAAATCCGTATCGCCGCCAACGATCAGTGGCTGCTCAACGACAAGCTCACGCCAACCGCGGAGACGGCGCCCACCGAGAACCAGTTCCCCGACCCGCTCGAATTTCCCCTTGCGGGAGCTGCTCTGGATCACGTCTTCGGCGGGCTCATTCGCGATGCCGATGGCATGGCCCGTTTCTCTCTCATGGGCAAGCAAGAACGCATCGACGTCTTCTTCGACGACAAGTTCGATACTTCGGTGATTTACGCGCCCACCCGCGGCGCATTTGTATGCTTCGAGCCCATGGCCGGCATCACCAATGCGCTTAACCTGCAGCACCGCGCCGCGTACAACGCACTGCAGTCCATTGAGGCCGGTCAAACCTGGCAGGGTACGTTCGCCATCAAGCCGGTCGGTTTCTAGACGCGAATCAAGATCTTGCCCATATGCCGGCCCTGTACGATGTACTCGTAAGCCCCGCGCGCTTCTTCAAACGGAAAAACCTTGTCGATTAACGGCTTGATGCCGTGGAAATCGATGCATCGGATGAGCTCTCGAAACATCCGCCGGTTGCCCACATAAATCCCCTGCATCCGCTGCAGGTTGCGCATTACATGCGTTGGCGAGGGGTTCTCCGCCCTTCCCGCTAGCACCCCGATCAAGCTGATTGTGCCGCCCATCCGCGTCGCCGCAAACGACCTGCCCAAGGTTCCAGCGCCTCCCACTTCGATCACGTTGTCGACGCCCGCGCCCCCCGTCAGATCCCGAACCGCCTTG
>CAZYOX010000234.1:0-7172 GCA_964649285.1 uncultured Bryobacterales bacterium
GATCACCACCTTCGGCCAATACCCTTCGCGAGAAGGACGCGAGGCCGCTGGCGCCTTGCTCGTGCGCACGATCTATGACGAGTTGCACGGCAACGTCCTGGCCGCGCTCGAAATCGAAGACTCAAGCGCCTCGCTGCTCGAAATGATCGAAGCCCGCGAAGACTACTTCCAAGGAGCTGCCAGCCACATCGACGTCTCACACGTTATTTCGGTCTTGCGCTACGCCATCGACTTCAAAGACCGCCAAGCCTTGCAGCTAGCTTACGAACTCACCGAGTACGGACGACGCCTCGCCGCGATGTACCAGTTCCAAGGCCAGTTCCCCTTCGAAGAGCCCTTCCTCGATTACGGCGCCTACTTGCAGGCCTTGCTCGGCATCAACGTCGACGCCGCACTCGAACACTTCCGCGCAAAGATCAGCCCCGAAGTCGACCCTTACGGTGACATCGCCGCGCAAACTGTCATCAATCTATTAGTTCGCCTCAACCGCCTGCCCGAAGCCATCAACCTGGCCGAAGAGCGTCTCGCCGGAATCCCCCTCGACCGCCTCATCTGCCCAGGCCCGCTCGAACTCTGCGAACGCGCCGGCGACTTCACCCGCCTCAAATCCATCGCCCTCAAAACCAAAAACCGCATCGCCTACGCCGCCGCATCGATCCGAGCCGCCAGGCTTTAGCCAGCGACCTCCCGCGTCAGCGTCTTCCCGCCCCCTCGCCTGTAACGCCCCAACCTCATCCGCAATCTACGGCGCATGGAAGAAGATGAGGCGACACGCCGATGTTGACCAGGAAGATCCCACGCGCAGTCACCGCATTCCTCCTCATTCTTAGTTCTTCCGCAATCGCAGCACCGCAATCCGACAGTCAGCCCACCGCGATTCCGGTGGTCCAGGAAAGGCCGCTCGACCGTGAGGCGCGCCTTCGCTGGTTTGTGAACTCGACCGTCGGGCCCAAGAGCTTAGGCGCGGGCGTCATCAGCGCCGCCTGGGGCACAGGCCTCAACAACCCCGAGGAGTACGGCCCTCATTGGGATGGTTCCGCTAAGCGCTACGGCATGCGACTAACAGGCGTTGCGGCAAGCAATGCGATTGAGGCCGGGCTAGGTTCCGCATGGGGCGAAGATCCGCGCTATCCCGCCGCGGGCGGAGGCAATATGTGGCGGCGCATCCGCCACGCCGCGAAGTATACCGTCGTGGCAAAGCGATCCGACGGTTCCACGATACCGGCCTATGCGCGTTATGTAGGCATCACGGGCAGCAATTTCATCTCGAATGGGTGGCGGGCCGAGAGCGAAAGTACGGCCGGCGCCGCACTGCAGAGAACCGGCCTGGGATTCGCCGGACGTTTCGCCAGCAATCTCTTCGACGAGTTCTGGCCGGACGTCCGCAACCGGCTCCGCCGTTAACTGCCGCATCTTAACCAACTCGCGCTTCACCTCCTCGAACGGGGAGCGTATATACTACTCCGCGGCGTAGAAAAATGAAGACGACTCCTTCACCTCTCCGAAAAGGGATGCTGATTCTCTTGGCCGTGTGCCTCGCGGCCACTCCAATGAGCGCAGCGGACGTGCCGGATCTAAGCGACCTCAGGCAGCAAACACCCGGCGGATTGGGCGAGGTCATCGATCGCTTCACGCAGGATCTGGCAGGCCTCGACCGCTTCCACGACGCGGCCATCTCGTCTACACGCCTGGAGCGAATGAAGCAGTTTCACAGCGGCTGGCGCGACGCTCTAGAGAAACTTTCCTTCGACGAACTCGACCGCCCGGCCCAGATCGACTATCTGTTGCTCAAGACTCGCCTCGAAGACGAGCTCAAGCAGATCGACCTTCAGCGAGAACGCGTCTCCCAAATGCAGCCGCTCATTCCCTTTGCGGCCAAGATCATCGAGTTCCACGAGAGCCGCCAACGCGGCGAGACGCCCGACCCCGCTGCAGCCGCCTCCGCGCTCAGCGCACTCACGGAAGATCTGCAAGCCCTTCAACGCGGTCTTGCATCTCGCCTGAAATCCCAGCCCGCCTCGGTACCCGACGTTTCTCAGATACCCAAAACGGTCGTGAATCGCGCCATCAGAACCGTCGGCGATCTCCGTGAAACGCTGAAGGAATGGTTCAACCACTACCACGGCTACGACCCGATGTTTACCTGGTGGAGCAGTCAGCCGTACAAGGAATTCGACGCATCGCTCGAACGCTATGCCGCTTTCCTGAGGAAAGAAGTCCTCGGGCTCGAGGAGGGCGACACCGAGACCATCATCGGCGACCCCATAGGCCGTGACGCCCTGCTTGCGGAACTCCGCCGCGAAATGATTTCGTACACGCCGGAAGAGCTAATCGAGATCGCCCGCAAAGAGCTCGCCTGGTGCGACGCCGAAATGCTGCGGGCCTCCCGTGATCTCGGCTACGGCGACGATTGGCATGCGGCGCTGGAGCACGTCAAGACGCTGCATGTGCCGCCGGGCGAACAGCCGCGGCTCATTCGCCAACAGGCCGACGAGGCCGTCGAATTCGTTAAGGAGTTCGACCTCATCACCGTTCCGCCGTTAGCGGAAGAGATCTGGCGAGTCCGCATGATGACGCCCGAACGACAGCTGATCAACCCGTTCTTCACCGGCGGCGAGGTCATCTCCATATCCTTCCCGACGGAGGGAATGAGCCACGAACAAAAGCTGATGAGCATGCGCGGCAACAACATACACTTTTCGCATGCCACGGTTTTTCACGAGCTGATTCCAGGACATCACCTGCAGCAGTTCATGAACGCCCGCTTCCGTCCCTACCGCAGAGCCTTCCGCACACCATTTTGGACCGAGGGATGGTCCTTGTATTGGGAACTGCAGCTGTGGGACAGGAACTTCAACAAAACGCCGGAAGACCGCATCGGCGCGCTCTTTTGGCGGATGCACCGTTGCGCGCGCATCATCTTCTCGCTCAACTTTCACCTGGGCAACATGACGGCGCCCGAAGCCGTCGACTTCCTCGTGGAACGCGTCGGCCACGAGCGCGCCAACGCGGCCGCGGAAGTCCGCCGCTCGTTCGAGACCGACTACAGCCCGCTCTACCAGTCCGCCTATCTGCTCGGCGGCTTACAGTTCCGAGCGCTCCACGAGGAGCTCGTGACCGAAGGGAAGATGTCCAACAAAGAGTTTCACGACGCCGTACTGAAACAAGGACCCATGCCGGTCGTCATGGTGCGCGAAGCCCTTGGCTCGCAGCCGCTAACGCGCGACTACACGCCAAACTGGCGATTCTACGAATGACCCGCTGCCGGGGAGAATCTCGCGGCAAATTGGCTATCATTTCCCTGTGCGGCGTAGCCTCATTCTCTGCCTCGTTGCGGCCATCTTGACGGGCCTCGGTTGCCCGCGTAACGAACCGATGATTCCCATCGAAGAAGGCGGAGACGGCCTATCCCAGCTGCTCTCTAGCGTCAACGTCGCCAATCCCCGCGGAGAGCCGCAGCTCTTGCGCGGGTTCTATCCGCTGGAGCAAGGAATCTGGAGATGGACGGCAAAAAACTTCTCGGTCATCTTGGCAGTGCCTCCTCCGGTTGAAGGCCATCAGCCGGACCTCGATCTGCGAGCCACCTTGCCGGATTCCCTGCGGCCGTATCTGCCGATCACGCTCTCGGCGGAGGTCAATCATCAGCAAATAGGCACACATGTATTTTCCGAGTTGGTGCGGGAGCAACTCGTCACTTTTCCCATTCCCGAAGGCGTCTTGACCGAGGAGCCGGCGATCGTGGAGTTTACCCTCGACAAGGGCATCGAGCCGTCGGAGTCCGATGGTCGCGAATTGGGTATGGTGGTTGCTTCGGTCGCCATCAAGTGAAGCGTTCTCTCCTCCTGTGGCTGCTCCCTCCCTTGGCCCTTTACGCCGTTCATTGGCTCGGCCTGTGGGTGTGGTTCCACACCGACGACTTCTCGCTGCTGAGGACGGCTCAGCTGCCCGCTCCAGAGTTTTGGCCTCAGCTTCTCCAACCGCGAGCGCAGGGCACGTACCGGCCGCTCAGCGAACGGCTCTTCTTCTACGCCTTTTACAATTGGTACGGCTTTAACGCCTTCCCTTATCGCGTTCTCGCCTTCGGCACGCAAATCGTAAACCTCTGGCTCTTCACGGCCATCGCGCGGCGCATCACCGGTTCGCTGCCGGCCGCGACTCTCGCCGCGTGCCTTTGGGCGGCGCATCACGGCTTGGCGACGGCCATGAGTTGGTCGTCCGCCTTTAATCAGCCGCTCAGCTCCTTCTTCATCCTGTTGAGCTTCTGGCTGTTCCTTAAGTTCGCTGAGAGCGGCCGCATCTCCCTTTACTTCTTGCAGTGGCTCACTTTCTTGATGGGTTTCAGCGCGCTCGAGACCGTAGTCGTCTACCCCGCCCTCGTGCTCGCCTGGTGCGTGTTGTTTCGGCGTGACCGCTGGGTCTGGGCCGCCGCGATGTTCGCCGGTTCCGCTTTCTTGGCATGGATTCAGTTCTCCACCGTGACCACGGAGCGCACCGGCGTCTACGCTCTCTCCATCGCGCCAGCCGACATGGCCCGCACGCTCTGGTTCTATCTCAGGGTTGATCTCGCCGCCTACCGTCCCGCCTGGTTCATTGCCCTTGTGGGCGCGCCATTGATGACCGTAACGCTGCATGAGGCGGTTCACAAGCGCTTCGACGCGCTCTTCGGCTGGGCTTGGTTCGGCATCACGCTCGCCCCGTTTCTTCCCCTGGCCAATCACCTCTCGATCTATTACTTATTTTTTCCGTCGGCGGGCCTGGCCTTCGCCGCTTCCGCCGTCGCCCAACGCTATTGGCAAGTGGATTGGCGCTTGCGAGCCCCCATCGCCCTCTTCCTGGCCGCTTGGGTCTTCGTCACCACCAACATGGCTGTCGATATCGTGACCGCCAACTATCTAAAAAGCATTCGGGCGCGAAATCTGGTTGGCGGCCTGGCATACGCACGCGTGCAGCACCCCAACAAGACTCTTCTTCTCGCCGGCATCGACAGCGAATTTTTCTACAGCTCGATCCAACACCAACTCTTGCACGTCGCCCAGTTGTACGATGTCTACCTCGCGCCCGATAGGAACTTTATCGAGACTCGCCCCGCGCAAGCCTCGGCGGATCGGTATTTTCTCACTCCCAAGGAAGTTCTCCTGGGCATCCGCCGCGATTCTCTTGTTGTCTACGATGCCTCGGGCCTGCAACTCCGCGAGGTAACCAAGCAGTACCGCGCTCTCGCGCCTTTACGCCTCAAGGCGCTCGATGAGCCGGCGGGTAAAAGCGGTCCTTAGCGGTCAGGCAATGTCGATGCGGAAGATCCAGCCCGCGGTCGGGCTATCGTTCGTCGGCCAACCAGGGTGGATGCCCGCGTCGCAGCTGATCAGCGATCCGTTGTGCATGGCCAAACCATGCGGGTCGCAGGAACCTGGCGCGAAATCGACGATCTCCAGCACCCTACCCGTCGCGGCGTCATACTTCACCAACCCAGGACGCCCTTCCTTAAAGTTCTTGCTGTCGTTGCCGGTCACTTGCCAGATGGTCCCGTTGTCCCAAGCCGTCGCGTGGTAACGATTCACGTTCGGCCCTTGATAGAACGGCATATAAAATTCTGGCTCCCAGGTCTTCGCATCGACGCGCAGCAGACCGCGCAGCCGCAAGGCCGAGATCCAGAGTTTCCCTTCATGCCACATCACTCCGTGGCAGCCGCCGCCGTTGTCCGCCGGCCCCAGCGGTATCTGCCGGTGGCTAATCAGCTTGCTGTTCATATCCACTTGGAAGACGCCATGCGGGACCGCATTCGCGCCCATCCAAACATATCCGCCGCCCACGGCCATGCCGCTCGTGTTGCGCGAAGGCGTCATCACCGTCTTCAGCAACTTGCCGTTCCAATCGACCAGCCAAGCCGCCTCCGCCAAGTCCTTCGCAGGCTCTACGCCGTACCTCTTGGCCTGCTCGCCGGTCATCTTCTGCTCGGCAATCCACAACCCTTCCGACGTGACGTCCACCGCATTGGGAAAGCCGGACGGACTCTTAAACAGCTTCGTCGTCTTGGCGACCCGCCGCGGTACTGAGGACTCCCGTTGCGCCAGTGCGCGTTGTCCTCCGAGAGCCAAACCGGCGCCCAGGCCGGCAAGAACGAATTCTCTCTTGGTCATCAGGTCTCTCCTAGCCGCTTCGGCCGTCAGGATTATATAACGGCCCGGCCACAGCAGGAATGAGGTTCCGTCCCATGTGGGGAGTTTAGGAATCGCTGAGCCAGGCGCGTCCCATTGCATCGGCGGCGCGGATGGCGTCGGCGACCATAACGGGGCTCACGGCGAACGGCTCGTTGTGGATCGTCTCGCCTTGTGCGACGGTCCTTCCGGCGATCTTCGCTACGACTTCCGCCGGACAATTCTCCAGCCCCAGTTGCGCCAAGGTGACGGGCAGTCCCACCTCACCAGAGAACGTCAGCAACTCTTCGATCTCCGTACGAGGTTTCCCTTCAAGGATCAGTTGCGTCAACGCCCCAAAGGCGACCTTCTCGCCGTGGAGATAATCGTGCGTTTCGTGAACCGCCGTGAGGCCGTTGTGGATCGAGTGCGCCGCAGCCAAACCGGAGGACTCAAACCCCAACCCTGACAGCAGCGTGTTGGCCTCCACGATGCGCTCCATCGCAGGGGTAACGACGTGCATCTCCACCGCCCGTTTGGCCTCGACTCCGTCGGCGATTAGCGTGCGGTAACAGAGTTGCGCCAGCGCCAGAGCGCTTTGCGTCGAGCCGCCGCCGCGCATATTCTTTACCCGGCCTTCGAAGCAGGTGCGCGCCTCCAGCAGCGTCGCCAGGGCGTCTCCCATGCCGGCGACCAGGAAGCGCGCGGGCGCTTGCGCGATGACTGCCGTATCGACCAGCACCAAATCCGGATTGCGTGCGTAGATGCGGTACTCGTCCACCACGCCGTCTTCGGTGTAGATCACCGAGAGAGCGCTGCAAGGGGCGTCGCTGGAGGCGATCGTCGGGCAGTTGACCACCGGAAGTTTGAGGTCCGAGGCCACGGCACGCGCGGCGTCGAGCACTTTGCCGCCGCCGGCTCCGACGATAACTTTGGCTCGCGCGTCTCGCGCGGCGTTCTTCCCGCGCTCGATCTCCGGGTGCGCGCACTCGCCGCCGAAGTCCACAACAGAGAATACATAACCGGAGTCGCCTAGCG
>CAZYOX010000235.1:0-7131 GCA_964649285.1 uncultured Bryobacterales bacterium
ACGAACCTGATGGTGCATCCGTCGTTCTCGAAGATCGTCAACGACTCGATGCCGGACCTGCGCAAAGTGGTTCGTCTGGCGGCGAAGACCGGCGTACCGGCGACTTGCTTGGGCGCGACGCTGGCCTACATCGATAGCTACCGCTCGGAGTTCCTGCCGGCAAATCTTTTGCAGGCGCTGCGCGACAACTTCGGAGCGCACACCTACCAACGGCTCGATCGAAAAGGCGTCTTCCATTCGGACTGGAACGGCAACGGCCCCGTGACAACCCAAACGGGACACTAAACGCTGCATCGCTTTTCGCTTCAGGTAGAACAGAATGGCGCTCGTTCAAGAACTCCAACACTTCACCAAAGAACAAGACTTTTTCATCGGCCTCGACTCAGACGGCTGCGTCTTCGACTCGATGGAGATCAAGCACAAGGAGTGCTTCACCCCGGCGTTTATCAAGCATTGGAAACTGCAGGCTGCGGCCAAGTATGCACGCCAGGCGTGGGAGTTTGCGAATTTGTACTCGGTCGCGCGCGGCATGAACCGTTTCCCGGTTTTGCTGCGGACGCTGCGATTGCTCCAAGACTGGCCAGAGGCGATGCACCGCGGCATCGTCATCCCCGACCTCAAGCCGCTGGACGACTTCATGGCTTCGGGGTTGCCGCCGTCGAACCACGGTCTGTCGCAGTACATGAACGATCATTCCGATCCGCTGCTGGAGCGCACGATGGAATGGAGCCTAGCCGTCAACGCCGCCGTGCATGACATTGTGGAAGGCGTACCGCCCTTCCCGCTGGTGCGCGAATCGCTCGACAGGATGGTCGCAAAGGCGGATTTGGCCGTGGTCTCCGGCACGCCCACCGATGCGCTGGTGCGCGAGTGGGAAGAGAACAAGATGCTGCACTGGCCAAAGATCATTGCCGGCCAAGAGTTAGGCAAGAAGACGGACCACTTGCGAGAGATGACCGGCAACGGCCGCTACGAGAAGGATAAGAAACTGATGATCGGCGATGCGCCTGGCGACCAGAGCGCAGCGAAAGCGACTGGATGCCTCTACTACCCGATCAACCCCAGCCACGAAGAAGAGTCGTGGCAACGGCTGCATGACGAGGCGCTAGATCGCTTCTTTGCGGGGACTTACGCGGGCGAGTACCAAGCGGCGCGTATCGCGGAGTTTGAGAAGTTGCTGCCTGAGCAGCCGCCTTGGAAGAGGTAATGAGCCGCACGCGGGTTGAAGCCTGCGCACACGCTCCTTTGAGGGGATAGGCGAGGATGTCCCAGAGATAGGACGGTCTGTTCCTTTACAGATCCAAGAATCAGGTATTCTCCTGATAACGAAAACCGTTATCTGCTGTTACCCTCGGCCCAACGCCTGTCGATTACACGCCAGGAATCTCTACCTAATTACTCAAGGAAAACTCGCAAGATGACCAAGACATGGCTCCGCCTCATCGCGTTGACTGCGTTGGGCGTATTCACGGCGTTGGCCGCGGAAAACCAACCGAAGAACGTTACATTCAGTCCCTATGACCAAGCGTTTCCGCACATAGCCCTCGGAGGCGTTTGGTCATCGGAGGTGACCCTGGTGAACCTCGATCCCGACGATGAAGCTGTCTTCACGCTGCGCTTCTATAAAACCGATGGGACGCCTTGGCTGTTGACCATTCCCGGCTTGGGCACAAATTCGGAGTTTCCTGTCGTTCTGCCTCCGGAGGGCAGCGCCGTCTACAAGCCTGACTCGCCGGGAGCAGAGATCGAGACTGGCTGGGCCGCCATTGATCAGCCGGTCGACGCCCAGGTCGCAGGACACATTATCTTTACGGACGCGACCGAGGGCCGTCCGCCGTTCGAGGCCGTGGTGCCGCTGTCGTCTGATTCGGAGTTCTATCTGAGCATACCGTTTGACAACACGGAGAACAGCGTAAGCTGCATCGCAATCGCCAATCCTGCGACCTTCCAGACTTACTACTCTTTGGAGTTCTCGACCAACGACGATGAGTTGATCGACATCTTCACCGACGGTTCATTAAACGCGCTCAACCAGCAGTCGTTTTGCCTTCCGGAGGCGTTTCCCGCAACGGAGGACGAGCGGGGCCTGATCCGAATCACCGGTTCGAGCAGCCTACTCAGCGTGCTGGGCTTCCGCTTCAACACCTCTGGGGCCTTTGCCACTATGTTCCCGATGACATCCGAGCGTCCCGCGGACCAGGAAGCGACCTGCTTCGATCTCGTGCAGGGCGACGTCCCGTGGAATCAAGCGGGCAGCACCAGCTGGAGCGCCAACAATGTTCAGCGTTTGTGCGCGGGAACGACCGATCCGGACGCTACCATTGCCTGCTTCAGCCGCGGAATCGAAGAGCACAACGATTGGCAACGCGCGATCACAGAGTGTACCTACGTGGCCCCAGCGAAGCTCGAGGCTGACTGCTTTGAACTTGTGCAGGACCGAGTAGCCTGGGAGCAGGGCGGCAGCAACAACTGGATTCCGAGCAACGTGGATTTGCTCTGCGCGGACACTCCGAACCCGCTGGCCACCATCGCCTGCTTCAGCCGAGGCATTCAAACGCACAACAACTGGCAACAGGCCATTAACGATTGCAAGGGTCTGTAGCCCGAGTGCGCCGCCGAACCCGGGGCGAGAGCCCCGGGCTCGGTGCGGCGTCTCCTACTCTTGGATGTTGGGCTCAACAAGTTGGGCTAGCAGAGTGAGCGACTCCTGCCAACCCAAATAGCATGCCTCGGCAGGGATGACGTCGGGAACGCCTTCCTGGACGATGTTGAGTTCGCATCCGACTGATACCTTCTTGATCGTCACTGTTACGTTCATTTCGCCGGGCAGACCCGGATCGTCGAAAGTGTCCGTGTAGCGGAGCTTCTCGTTGGGCACGAGTTCCTTGTAGACGCCGCTAAAGGAGTGGCTCTGGCCGTTGGTGAAATTCGTGAACGACATCTTGTAGCCGCCGCCGACCTTCGGATCAATACGGTGAACCGTTCCGGTGAAGCCGTGGGGCGGCAGCCACTTCGCCTTGGCCGCCGGGTCGAGAAAGGCTTGGTAGAGCTTTTCGGGCGTTGTGCGCAAAACGCGGTGCAGGCGAATGGTACTCGGCATGATTGATCTCCTCTAGAAATTTGCTTCGGGACGCTCTCACTAACGTAGATAGATTCCAGGACACGATTTGGTCGGCCGGAGCCATTTTTTTCACGGGCTGCTCTATATTGGTGGGCAATGATGCCCCATTCCTCCATCAATCGCCGCGACTTCCTCGCAGCGCTCGGCTCAGCGGCCCTGGCTTTCAGTTGCAGCTCAGCGGAACAGACAGCAACCGACGCCCAGGCGTTAGTACTGCTGGATGAATTCGCGGAGAATCTGCTGCAGCTGTTCCCGGAAGCCGCGACTTCGCTGGGGATTGATGTGGGCAATCGGGCCTCTCTGCGGTCGCGGCTCAGCGACCGCTCGGCAGAGGGACAGGAGCGCGTGGCAGCGCAGCTTCGTTCGGATCTTGAGCGCGCCAAAGCCTTCGACACGGCCGGGTTGAGCCATGCCATGCGCACCAGCTTCGAGGTCGTGCGTAGCGCCTACGTCACATCGCTCGAAGGCTTTGCCCTGCCCTATGGCGACATCACGGTCGGCGGTTGGCGCAATACGCCTTATGTGGTGATCCAGAATGTCGGCGCCTATTTGGACATCCCGCGCTTTCTTGATACGGACCACCGCGTCGAGAATGCCAACGATGCCGAGGCTTATCTCGCACGGCTCGAGTCTTATCCTGCCCAACTCGACGGAGAGTTGGAGCGCATACGCGCCGCACGCGAGAGCGGTCTGGTCCCGCCGGCCTTCCTCATCGACAAAGCCCTAGGACAGATCAGGCTCTCTGCAAAGGACGCGAGCGAAGGGGGCGCACTCGTTGAGTCACTCGAGAGACGCACCAAAGATATTCCGGGCAATTGGGCCGAGCGCGCGCAGTCCATCGCCGTACAGCAGGTTGCCCCGGCGCTGAAGCGTCAGATTGCCGAGCTGGAGGCGCAACGCGCGGTTGCGACCGATGACGCGGGCATGAGCGCGCGGCCTCATGGCGAGGAGTTTTATCGCTGGGCCCTTAAAGCATCCACGACTACAAACATGACGGCCGACGAGATCCACGAGATGGGCCAGGCTGAACTGGAAAGTCTGCACGGGCGGATGGACACCATTCTCAAGGAAGTGGGCTACACCCAGGGCTCGGTGGGCGACCGCATGAAGGCCTTGGCGGAAGACCCTAAATATCAGTTCGCGGAAAGCGATGCGGGCCGGGCGGAAATTATGGCCTTCATCGAGGATCGGCTCGCATGGATTCGCGCGCAGATGCCCCGAGCCTTCAGCGAGGTGGTAAATCCGAACATGGAAGTGAAGCGCCTGCCGCCCGAAGAGGAGCCGGGAGCGCCTGGGGCTTACGGAGGCGCGGGCTCCATCGACGGTACGATTCCCGGCCGCTTTTGGATCAACCTACGCACCACGAAGCTGCACAGTAAGTACAGTCTGGCCGACCTGACTTTCCACGAAGCGATCCCCGGTCACATTTGGCAGGGTGAGTATACGCACGACATGCCGCTAATCCGCCAGATGCTGTCCTTCAACGCTTTCTCGGAAGGCTGGGGCTTGTATGCCGAGCAGCTGGCCGACGAATTGGGCGCCTATGATGAGGACCCCGTCGGACGGCTGGGTTACTTGCAGTCGCTGGCCTTCCGGGCGTGCCGCCTGGTGGTCGACACCGGTCTTCACGCCAAAGGCTGGACCCGCAAACAGGGCGTGAATTATTTTGTCGATGTTAACGGCTCCAACCCGGAGGAAGTGGCCAGTGAAGTCGACCGCTACTGCTCCTGGCCTGGCCAGGCCTGCGGTTACAAAGTCGGCCACAGCGAGATCAACCGTCAGCGCGAGCTCGCCAAGGCCGCCCTCGGCGAGAAGTTCGATCTTAAGACGTTCAACGACGCCGTTGTGCGCGGCGGCAACGTGCCGCTGGACGTTCTGGCTAGAAATATTAGCGAATATATTGGCTCTAGCCAGGCCGGAGCCTGACGCTGGCCGCCTCAGTCATACTGGACACTTGTGTTTCCTTATCGTGATGAAAATGAGACGCAGAGGACGCCGTACGTCACGTTCGCGGTGATTGCGCTGAATCTTTTCGCGTGGTTGTTCTTGCAGGGGGCCGGCTCACCCTTGGCTTTGGCCGCATCCGTCTGCAATCTAGGCCTGATTCCCGGCGAACTTACGCTGGCGGCGGCGCCAGGAACCGAATTTCCCATGGGCCAGGGGCTGGTTTGCGTGACCGAGCCAGGGAGACAGGTGAGCAATCTGTTGACCTCCATGTTTCTGCACGGCTCGTGGATGCACTTGCTGGGAAATATGTGGTTCTTCTGGATCTTCGGCAATAACGTCGAAGACTCGATGGGAGGGGGAAGATTCGCCGGGTTCTATCTGATTTGCGGCTTGCTTGCGGCAGCTGCGCAAATCGCCTTCGATCCAGCGTCGAACACGCCGATGGTCGGCGCATCCGGCGCCATCAGCGGGGTCATGGGGGCATACTTGGCGCTGTTCCCGCGCGTACGAGTGTTCACGTTGGTGTTTCTCGGCTTCTTGGTGACGACAGTCGCCTTGCCGGCGTGGGTCATGCTCGTTTATTGGATGGCGATCCAGTTCTTCGGCGGATTGCAATCGATGGGCGCGGCGGGAGGCGTCGCCTTCTGGGCGCACATCGGCGGTTTCGTTGCGGGCCTGGCGCTGATCAAATTGTTTGTACGGCCGGACTACCTACGGCAGCACCGCTCTCATCATTGGCAGCCGCGACACCAAGGATTCGATCGTTCGCAATGGAGCTAGCGCTTCGCCTGCCGCGACGGGATTTGCAGTAACAGTTTCGGGACGACACCGCTCCCTAAAGCGTCTAACTGCATCAGCCGCAGCGGCAGGAGGGGAGCGATATGGCGCGAATGTCGGCGGAGATCATGATCGATCGGCTGATCGATTGGGGAGTCGAAGTCGTCTTTGGAATACCGGGGGACGGCATCAACGGAATCATCGAAGCATTTCGGACAAGACAAGAACAAATCCGTTTCATCCAGGTGCGGCATGAAGAGTCGGCCGCCTTCATGGCCTGCGGCTACGCCAAGTTCACTGGCAAGTTGGGCGTCTGCGTGGCCACCTCGGGGCCTGGCGGAATCCATCTGCTCAATGGTTTGTACGACGCCAAGATGGATGGGGCGCCTGTGCTGGCGCTGACGGGTTTGCCTTACCACGACCTGATCGGAACGCACACGCAACAAGACGTCGAGCTCGACAAGCTTTTTTCGGACGTCGCGGTGTTCAATCAGCGCGTGATGGGGCCAAATCACGTAGAACCTCTTGTCGATCTGGCATGCCGCACCGCACTGGCCTGTCGAGGCGTCGCCCATCTAACGATGCCGGTTGACTTACAGGATTGGAAGATCGACAAGGACGAGAAGTCCAAGCGCAATCAACCGCGGCCCAACCCGGAGAGCTTCCGTCAGAGCGCGCGGATCCCAGGAGAGCCGGAGTTGCGGCTCGCGGCCGAAGTGTTGAACCAGGCCAAAAGGCCGGTTATCCTCGCGGGACAAGGGGCGCTTGGCGCCGGCGATGAGCTGGAGCAACTCGCGGAACGGCTCGCCGGCCCCATCGTTAAGGCTCTGCTCGGCAAAGCCGCCGTCGACGACCTCAGCCCCTACACCACAGGCGGTATCGGGCTGCTCGGCACAAGGCCTTCGCAGAAGGCGCTGGAGGCATGCGACGCCCTGCTGATGGTTGGCAGCTCATTCCCTTATCTAGAGTTTCTGCCTAAGCCTGGCTCCGTGCGAGGCGTGCAGATCGATATCGATCCGATGCGGATCGGCTTGCGCTATCCGGCAGAGGTCGGACTCGTGGGAGATGCGAAGGCCACGCTTCAGCAGCTCATTCCGATGATCGAGCACAAGCAGAATCGTAGCTTCCTGGAGGAAGCCCAACAGAACATGGAAGAATGGCGTGAACTGATGGCTGAACGAGCTCCCCAAGATGTGGGCCCGATGAAGCCTCAGCTCGTAGCCGCGGAACTGAGTAAGAGACTCGCCGATGACGCCGTCGTCGCGTCGGACTCGGACACAAACACG
>CAZYOX010000236.1:0-7075 GCA_964649285.1 uncultured Bryobacterales bacterium
GGAGGAACGCCTCCTCAACCAATCCCACTGCATCTCGTACTGAGATGACGGCTTTCACTTGACCTTCGGTGATATGCACCATGGCGACATTTTTTCACAGGCGACGCTAGAAGGTCTTTTTGGAGTCCAGGAGGATCGTTACCGGTCCGTTGTTGACGAGTTGGACATCCATCATGGCTTGGAAGACGCCGGTCTGGACGGGCAGGCCTTCTTGACGGAGCAGATCGCAGTACCGCTCGTAGAGACGCGCGGCATCGGCGGGCGAGGCCGCGGCGTCGAAGCTGGGGCGCAGGCCGCGGCGGACATCGCCATAGAGAGTGAACTGGGAAATCACGAGGACTTCGCCGCCTATATCGCGGAGCGAGAGGCTCATTTTGCCGGCGGCGTCCTCGAAGATACGCAAACCGGCGGTCTTGTTGGCTAGATAGGCTGCGTCGTCTTCGGAGTCGCCTTTGCCGACGCCGAGAAGCACGACCAGGCCATGGGCGATCTCGCCCCGGACGGCGCCGTTGACGGTCACGCTCGCGCGGCCGGTGCGCTGGACTACCGCACGCAAGAGGTCAGTTCCTTTCGGCCATGCGGATGACCGGCGCCAATAAGTTGTCGACGGGGGCAAAGTCATCTGTCAGGACCAGCCCTTTGGATCTCTCCCTCAACACAGCGAGATGATCTTCCGTCAGCATGATGCGATCCAACGCTTCGTAGGCGCTCGACGACGTATTAAGGGGCTTCAGCGAGCCCAGGACGACGAACGTATCGCGCGCATCGGCATCGCTCGGCCCGCCGGGCACCGCCGAGAAGACGTAGACATGGGGAAAAGTCCGCGCCAACGTATTGATCATGGCGCCGACGAAACGTCCGGAGCGATAGACGTCAATCACGTTGGCAAGCAACATGCCGTCCTCGCTCATGAGCCGGCGCGCTTTCTCGTTGAATTCGTAGGTGGTCAGGTGGAACGGAGGCGAGTAGTGATTGAAAGCGTCTCCGTAGACCAGGTCGAAGTTGCCGACATCTTCGCCGGCGTCTTGCCGCGCCAGCAGATCGTCAATGTGGTTGCGGGCGTCTAGGTTGTAGATGGCCATCATGGGGTGGGGCGTCAGGCCGAACGTTTCGAAGGCGGCGCGGGTCACTTCGGGGTCGATCTCGGCCACTTCGGCGTATGCTCCTGGGAACTGACGGAGCAACCAGGCGGGGAAAACGAATCCGCCGCCCCCTAGAAAGAGGGCGCGAGGCTTCCGGACGGCGGGCAACGAGTCCACATTGGCTCTAGTGATGTCGGCGTAAATGTCCTCGTAGTCGTAGCGGAGGTCGTTTAAGTCATTGAAGTTGACGTAGGAATGGATCAGAAAGTCGAGCGTCATGAACCGAACGCCGGGTTCGTTGCGGTCCTCTTCCACACGTATGTAGGAGTAGTTGGACTCTTCGTTAAAAAAGACCCAGCTGTTCTCGGCCTGGCGAAGCCCGAGACGCATCCCAAAAGTTTCCGCCCACGCCCAAGGGCCCACTGCAGACAACAAGCAGGCGATCAGAACTCCTCCCCAGATAAAAGGCGCCATGCTCTTGGAGCCGAAGTAGAGAGCGCCGGCGAATAAGATGCATGACACGGTGAGCAGCACGGCGACTGTTCCCATCCGGGAGATCAGAATATAGCCCGTCAGGAAAGTGCCGACGATGCTGCCGACCGCGCCCCACGAGTAAACGCTCCCGACCGTACGTCCCGTGTGCCGGCCGATCTGCAGAGCCATGGTCGCCGCTACGGGACTAATCGCTCCGAGCACGGCTGCCGGGGCAAAGAAGACGAAAAGCACGTGAAGGGCAATACGCAACGCCCAGTCCTGTTCGTGCAGCGTCGCGGACGCCCCGATGCGATCGTTCAGGACCGGGACGGTCAGGCAGGCCGCCGAGGACAACAAAAAAAGCGCCGCCAGAGCTTCACGCGGCCGATAGCGGTCCGCCATGAGTCCGCCGACATAGTTGCCGACGGCGATTCCCGCCAGAACGATGCCGATGACCGACGTCCAGGTATAGAGCGAACTCCCGACGTAGCGCGCAATGAGGCGGCCGGCCACCAGTTCGACCACCATGATGCAAAGGCTGGAGATGAAGACGGTCAGATTCGGCGTTAGCCAGTGGAACGGCGGCGGGCCATTCGCGGGAGCCGGGGTGGGAAGGGCGGTATCAGTCATGCGGTCGCAACGCTTCAGTATGGTCTAGCCTACAGGCGATGGCGGCGCCCGAACTTGCGCCATGCACATCCTAGACGATCTTGGGCCATGACGCCTACGTCGCCCAGAACGCAAAGCCGGCGACGGGGTCTAGATCGCCTCTAGAATCTGGACGGGAAGCAGGTCCGAGGCGCAATTAGGCATCGAATCGGCATCGTCGATGTCCGAATCCGCGCCGAGGAAGCGGCGGTCCAGCAGCCGGTTGGTCTCGACATGGGCCATGGCTGAGAGCAGATTCTCCATCACGTGAGGGTTGCTTTGCTTGGCGGTTTGCAGGAACCCGCGCAGCGATTCGCGAACCGTGCCGGTCTTAAAGGAGCAGACGCAGGGCGTGATCTCGATGCCTTGCTCTTTGGCATAGCCGGCGGTGATCTCTTCCGAGACGTAGACCAGCGGACGAATCAGCCGGAACTCGCCGGAGCGCGACTGGGCGACCGCCGGCAACGCCGCGAGCCTGCCGGTGTAAAGGGCGTTGCGCAGCAGGGACTCGCACAAATCGTCGGCAGTATGGCCTAGTGCAACGACGTTCGCGCCCAACCGTTTGGCCACGTCGTAGACGGCCCGCCTCCGATAGCGGCTGCAAGCATCGCAGCCATGGCCGGGCTGTTCTTCGATCAAGTCGAACGATGCTTGGTCGCGATAGTAGGTCCAGCGGATGCCGATCTGGTCCATGTATTCGCCCAAGGGATCGATGGGGCGGACGAATTTGCCTTGCTCGATGGTGAAGGCTTGCAGTTGGAAGGCGACGGGGGCGCGCTTTTGCAGCGCCTGTAACGCTCCCAGCAGCGCCAGGGAGTCTTTGCCGCCGGAGACGCCCACGGCGATGTTATCGCCGGCGTGGATCATATCGAATTCATGGACCGCGCGGCCGACTTTGCGAATGAGTTGCTTTTGGAATGCCATTTCGGCTGGGCGAAGGACGCTGGGCAGAGCACCATTATAGCGAGCGCAAAAACGCCGCCGCCCGGTTGGGCGGCGGCGACAGGCGGGCTTAGGTCTGAGAGCGTTTGATTAGTCCGCCTCGACGGTAATCGCTTCGGACAAGGTGAAAGAGATTACGCTCTCAGCAGGGATAACGGCTGGCGCGCCGCGGGTGCCGAGGACGACGCCGGTACCCGCGCCGGCGCCAATGCCCGCACCCTTGGCGGCTCCGTCTCCGCCGCCCGCGATTGCACCGATGGCAGCGCCGATGCCAGCCCCGATGCCAATCTTTTGCGCGTCCTTGGTTACGGTCTTCTTGGCGGCCTGCACGTAGCTTCCGCTAGAGATCGGATAGGACTTACCGTTGACGACGATCTCGGTTAAAGTGACGCCGATTCGGGCGACGCCTTTGACGCGACCGCCGTCATCGGAAGAGGTCACCGTCCCCGTTACCTTTGAGCCCTTCGGCGCCACGATGACGCCATCTACTTCAAGAGGTTCTTCTAGACTGGCCGTGAAGGTCTCGCCGGCGTTGTTGGTCTTAGTGGAAAGGGTCGAAGTGGTGCGGACGACGAGACTCTCACCGGCCGCGAGCGTATAGGTAACCGGGTCTGGGCTGAAAGATGAGAGCCAGCCCTCGTCCTTGTTTTCCTTGTTCTCCGCAGGCGCGGCAGACGCTTCCGCGCCGGTCTCTTCGCCTGGCTCGGTCGTAGCGGTTTGGGAACAGGCCACCATCCCAGCCGCCAGAGCGGCGGCAGCCATTCCATACACTAATTTTTTCTGCCAAATGAACCCCGTCATTTTCCTTCTCCTCTTACAGAGCGATAAGCAAGCGAACTTCCACTTGTGGTCAAACCGCTTAAGCCGTTGAATCGACGGCAGATGGCCTCCGTCCACGAGTGCGGAGGCGCCGCTCAGCGGGTAGGTAAGTTTTGCTCGGTTGACGACCACATAGGGTCAGTCTGCACCCGTTAGGGCGTTTGGCGAACCTCGGCGGATTCCTCAACACGGGGGGTCGGGCGCACGCGCACCCGCGGGCTCTTGACCATTGCCCGCATGCCGCGGGGCCCGTGGCGCCGGATGAAAGTGAACATGACCAAACCGAACACGACGGCTATGGCCAAGGCAAGTATGGTATTGCCGATGAGGTAAGGCACGGCGTACCCGCTAAGGTTGTCGATGAACCCTTCTAGCTCCATCGACACCTCGGTTCCGGTGATCTCGAAACCCAGCCATGCACTCAGCGAGATGAGGAAAGGCGCCGTGACGGGATTGGTGCTCAGGACGCCGCCTGCCACTGCCGCGGCTCGATTCCAACCGAGCCGGCCGGCAAGAAAAAAGGCCAGCGGCGCGCCGACCATGAAACTCGGAACCACCCCGATGAACGCTCCAAGAGCGAGACCGAGAGCCGTACGGGCTGGCGAAGAGTTTTCGCGGAGAGCTCGCAACAGGTGGAGCCGAACCCAGCGGCCCAGCCTTCCTACCCAATGCTCCTTATCTGTGCTCATTGCCCCCGCCGCCCTGCAAGCTCAACCTGTACACAACGACGTATGCCGGTGCAGGATAGTTTCGAGACGCCCCTGCTTCGATTCTAACCTGCCGCTTGCAGAGGCCGGTGAGGTTATCCCATCAAAGTTCCGTTAAGAAGCGCTTAAGACCCTGAGCCAGGAAGCTACGGAATGTTTCTTCGTCGGTGGTACGTCCGGCGAACTCGGCGATCGGAGCGCCATCGGCGCCTACAGCGGCGTAAAAGGGAATTGCCGCCGTCTTGTATCGTTCGAGTTGCAACGTCTGATTAACCTCGGCGGCATCGTCGATTCCGTCGGTGTAGAGTTCGACGACGACGAATTGGTCAAGCAAACCCGCGATGCTCTCGCGCGGAAACATGTTGGTCTTCATCCACTTGCAGTTGGTGCAAGAGTAGCCCGTAAAGCTAATCAGGACGTTTTTGTTCTCTGCCGCGGCCTTGGCGAGCGCACCATCGAGATCGTCTTTGAACCAAGGCGATTTCGCTTCGCCTCCGCCGGCTAGCGCGAGTCCGGAATGCTCGGCGGCGGGGACGTAGGCGTCTAATCCGCCGAGTCTGCCGCCGAACATGCCTGGGATCAAGCTGAGCGCGAGCATGAACAATCCGGCTCCGGCCGCCAAGCGTCCAAGGCCGATTTTTTCGGGAGCGCCCTCGTCGAGCTTCAGGAAGCCGAGCAGATAGGCGCCGGCGAGCGCAAACAATACGGCCCAGATTGCCAGGAAGCGTTCGCGAGGCAACAGATTCCACTGATACATCTGGTCGACGTTGCTGAGGTACTTGAAGCCCGCGGCGAGAATCAAGAATCCCATCGTGATCTTCGTGACGCCGAGCCATCCGCCGGACTTGGGGAGCTTGCCCAGGTAGGAGGGGAACAGAGCCAGGAAGAAGAACGGCAGAGCGAGACCTGTGGAGAACATCAACATGCCGAAGATCGGCCAGGCCATGCCGCCGCCCGAAACCGAACTGGCCAGCAGCGCTCCGACGAACGGCCCCGTGCAAGCAAAGGAGGCCAGAGCGAACACGAGTCCCATCATGAGCGTGGGGAAGACGCCGCTGCCCTGCGTGTAGCGGTTGAGCGAGGTCAATGCCCCGGACGGCATCGTGATTTCAAAAGCGCCGAGCAGACTCGCCGCGAAGGCGAAGAATATAAGGGCAATGAACAGGTTCACCCATACGTTAGATCCCAGCGTCTGCATGCCGAACGGACCGAGGATGATCGATACCGCGGCGCCCATGCCCGTGAACAAAGCGATGACGCCCACGACGAAGACAGTGGCCTGCATCACCGAGGCCTTCTTCTCGCCCGACTGCGTCGACATGAAGTACGACATGGTGATCGGGATCATCGGGAAGACGCAGGGCGTGAAGATTGCCAGCAGGCCCATGCCAAAGGCCAGGCCAGCGAAACCAAGCAGGCCCTGATCGGCGGGAGAACCGGAAGCAGGCGAGCCTGCAGCCGCGGGCGGCTTAGCGGCGGCGATCTGTTCGGCGGCGCTCGCTCCTGCGGCAGTGGCCGGCGCCGCGATGATGCCCGCGCGGACCAGGACGCGTTCGGGGATCTCGATGACGCGCATCTCGGTATAGCTTGAGGGCGGCGCAACCGCTTGGGCGGCGGATGCGCTGACGGGGATCACTGTCGAGATCTCCTTTACGGGGGTCAGACAGACGGCATCGTCGCAGACGCCGTAACGCATGGCGAGCTTCAGCGGCGTCTGGCGCTCAGCGTTCGCGGCGAGGTCTACGAGCAGGAAGAAATCGACTTGGCCGACGTGCCACTCAACTTCCTTTTCGAAGACTGGATCCATGTGGCGGTCCGCCGGAGGTTCAAAGGATTTCCAGCCGGCAATGCCGGGCGACTCGAGCACGTAGAACGCCATGGCATTGGGGGCGCCGTCAGGGTGAGTCGACGTATAAAGGTGCCAGCCTTCGTCCACATCCGCGCGTACCCGAACCAAGGCCTGGCCACCGGCGGCGAACGAATTGCCTTGCGGTTCGATCGACCATTTGACCGGTTCCTGCGCAAACGCAGCGGCGCCTGTCAGCAGGAGAAGCAACGAAATGGCGGCGCGAAGAAGCATGGAGACCGCGACCTAAACGTAATATTCGCTGAACGCGCTTCTCAGGTTACATCCCTTCCGCCTGGGATTCCATTATTACGAGTCCGATTTGACCGTTGAGGTTCTCGTCAGGGGAGGCGCGATCGCCTCCGCCGAACCAGATTCTCAAGGAGCCGTCGAACCAGATGGAGGGGTCACAGACGACGGCGGCATCCCAGGGTTGCTGCCCGTCGATGATGCCCAGGGCCGGAATTTTCTCCCAGATCAGGCCATCCGCCGAGCGGGCCCAGCCCAGGGCGCGCTGCTCGGAAGCATCGCGGCCGACGTAAATCATCCAGTAGGCA
>CAZYOX010000237.1:0-7009 GCA_964649285.1 uncultured Bryobacterales bacterium
CTGTGCGGTTACAGGGTTTTAACGAAACGTCCTCGCGCGGAGACACATCCTATGTTGTGGAAGCGTGGAAATCAGAATGACTGGGAGGCAAGAGAAGATATGGTGAAGCAAACAGTTTTTGGCCGAGTGGCGCTGTCGGTACTGCTGATCCTGATGGTGATGATCGGCGTCGGCGGATTCGTCTCGGTGGAGAATGGCCGGGCATCAGCGATTCCCGACCTGCCGTCGGCCGATCGAGCCGAAGGCGCGAGCTCGCTGCCGGGCTCGGGCACCTTCGCGCCGTTGGTAAAGAAGGCGGCGCCGGCCGTCGTCAGCGTACGGGTTGAGAAGGAAGTATCCGCTCCCGAGGGCTTCCGGGGCTTTCCTGGTTTTCCGGGTTTCCCAGGATTTCCTGGTTTCCCCATGCCCGATGACAGCCAGCCTCAGATAGAGCGTGGCGCCGGCTCGGGCGTGATCATTAGCTCTGACGGTTATATCGTGACCAACCATCATGTTGTCGCAGGCGCCGACGACGTTTCCGTGCAGATGTCCGACGACCGGACGTTTGACGCCAAGGTAATCGGGACTGACGCGAAGACGGACATCGCCGTGATCAAAGTTGAGGCGACGGACCTTCCGGTAATGAAGCTCGGCAATTCGAGTTCCGTGCAAGTTGGAGACATCGTGCTCGCTATAGGCAATCCTTTCGGTTTGGGCCAGACGGTCACCATGGGCATCGTCGGCGCCACGGGCCGCGAGTTCGGCATCATGGCCCAAGAACATGGCTATGAAGACTTCATTCAAACCGATGCAGCGATCAATCCCGGTAACTCCGGCGGTGCGTTGGTGAATACCAGCGGGGAACTGATCGGCGTCAATAGCGCGATCGTCTCTCGAGGCGGCGGCAACGATGGCGTCGGCTTTGCGATCCCCATCAATTTGGCCCATAACATCATGAGGCAGTTGGTGGAGACCGGTCACGTGTCGCGCGGGTACATGGGCGTCGGCATCCAGGACGTTACGCCTGAGATGAGCAAGACGCTGAAGGTTCCCGATTCGCACGGCGCCGTGATTGCCAGCGTGGAAGAGGGCTCTCCCGCTGACGAAGCAGGTCTCAAGCCTTACGACGTCGTCCGCGCGCTGGACGGCAAGGAGATTCATGATCGGCGTCAACTCAGCCTTGAGGTCGCTTCCACGCCTCCGGGAAGAGAGATGAAGGTCGAGATCCTTCGCGACGGCAAGCCCATGACGCTGAATCTAACCCTCGCTGAGTTCCCCGAGGAGCCTGGCGAAGCAGTTCGCGGCGGCCCCGCGGCCGAGGAGGGCATCTTGAGCGGGGTGACCGTGGATAATCTTACCCCGGAAGTCGCACGGCAGCTGGGCTTTGAAGGCTCCGGCGTGGTCGTCACCCAAGTCTCTCCTAATAGCGCAGCGGCTGAGGCAGGTTTGCAACGCGGCGATGTGATTCAAGAAGTCAATCGCCAAGAGGTGACCGATCTTGCGAGTTTCCGCAAGGCGGTGCAGGCCGCCGGCGATGATTCGGTACTGCTGCTTGTGACCAGCAAGGGCGGTTCGCACTTCGTTGTCATCGAAGGCTAAGGGACTCTATCTTGATGAATGCGCGCCGGGAGCCGTGATGCTCCCGGCGCTTATTTTTGCCTTCCAGGAACAAATCTAACGATTCCCGTTGCAAACTACCGGGCCATTTCCCCAAACTATGATTCCGAGCAGCTATCTGCTGGGCAGACGTGAGCGACGGAGCCGACCAGAGAAAGCATCCTCGGTCCAAGCAGCATGGGCCGCAAAAGCTGGAGATCACCTACATGGATCCCGCAGCCGGGGAAAAGACTTGCAGCGCCTCCCTGTGGGACTTCAGCGAAGGCGGGCTAGGCATGGATGTTCCCCGCCGTTTCGAGCCCGGACAAGAGATTCGTATCCGCGCCCGCTTGAACGGCTCGGTTTTCTCGATGCAACTGGATGCGCGGGCGCGGGTGGCCTACTGCCGGCGTTCGGAATCGCAGACTTATCGAGTGGGCGTGGCCTTTCTTGAACATTCCTTGCGCCGTGTGGATTAGCGGCCCAGAGGCGGTATTCCGACGCTGTGCTAGAGTCGGGAGAAGTCCTTGATGCGCAACTCTGTACGGGTGGATTTAGGGCGCATCGCCGCTAACTTCCGATCAATTCAAGCATCCTGTCCGGCGGGCGCCGAAGTGCTGGCTGTCGTCAAGGATGATGCCTATGGCCATGGCGCTGTCCCGGTGGCGCATGCCTTGGCGACGGAGGGTTGCAGGCATTTCGCGGTGGCATCGCTAGAAGAGGCGGCCACACTCCGCGAGGCGGGAGTTTGCGGCGAGATCATCGCGCTAGGAGGATTTTTTGCCGGCCAAGAACGAGAGGCGGCGGAGTTGGAGATCACTCCTGCCCTGCACACTCCCGAGGCGTTTGAGCGTTGGTCGAAGCAGGGCATCGAACTTGGCCGCAAGCTCCCTTGCCATCTGAAATTCGACAGCGGCATGACGCGCTTGGGTTTGCCGGCAGACGCTGCCGCGACGCTGGAGTTACTGGCGCTTCATACGGGCGTCGAGGTGCGCGGCATGGCGACACAGTTGGCCTCTTCCGAGGATTTCCACGGCGCTCACTCCAGCGAGCAACTCCGGCGGTTCTTCGAGCTGCGCGATCGTTTGGCGGCCGGCGGGCTCAAGCCCCCTTTTGTCCACTACGCAAACAGCGCGGCCGTAGCCTACGGCGATCTTTCCAGAGGAAACCTGGTGCGCTGCGGTTTGGCGCTTTATGGTTACGTGAACCCCGCGCCGGGCGGAGCGCTCTCGCGCCTCAAGCTCTCCCCTGCTTTGGAGTGGCGAAGCAAGATTCTCGCCGTTCGGGAAGTGCCGGGGGGGTCCAGATTGGGTTACGGCGGAACGTTTACGGCGGCCGGGCCTATGCGCATCGCCGCTCTCGCGGTGGGTTACGGCGACGGCTATCCGCGCGCTCTTTCCGGCAAGGGCATTGTCGTCATAGGTGGCCGGCGGCGACCCGTCGTGGGCAAGATCAGCATGGACATCACCTTGATTGACGTCACCTCCGAACCCGCTGTGTCGACTCTGGATGAAGCGATTCTAATCGGCGATGACGTCACCGCCGCTGAATTGGCCGCACTTTGCGACACCATCCCCTACGAGATTCTTTCGCGGATATCTCCGCGAACCGAAAGACGTTACGTTTGACCGATGCTTTCTGATAGGCTCAACCCTTCACCCATGGCACAACGTGAGCGCCCTCGCAGGCGCCGAACTCGCAATTCAAGCGTCCGCGCCCATCGTCCTGAACCTGTCGAAGTAATCGTTGACGCATCGCGTATCGCCGAGGTCGCAGGGCATCTCGCCAAGCAGCCTTACGTTGCTTTTGACACCGAATTTCTGCGTGAAAGGACTTACTTTCCGCAGCTTGGGCTGCTGCAGATCGCCGACGCGGAAGACGCTTGGCTAATCGATCCGCTGGCCGTTTCCAAGGAAGATCTGCAGCCGCTTCTCGATGTTCTGACGAACCCTGACGTGCTCAAGGTGGCGCACTCCGCCGAACAGGACCAGGAGTGCCTGGCAAACCAGTATGGGATCGTCGCGACGCCGTTGTTCGACACGTCGATCGGGGCAGCGCTGACGGGCCGAGGCGAGCAGATCGGCCTGGCGCCGCTGCTGCGCAAGACGCTGAAAGTCGATTTGCCGAAGGGACATACGCGCACAAACTGGCTGCAGCGTCCGCTGCCCGAGGCGATGGCCGAGTATGCGGCGGCCGACGTGATCTACCTGGTGGAATTGGCGGAGTTCCTTCTCGAAGATCTCGACAAGCGGGGGCGCACCAAGTGGGCGATGGCTTTGGCCGCGGAGCTGAGCGATTCGGCGCGCTTCGACGGCAACGGAGTCTCCCCGGCAGCCAAGATTGCCAGCTCCACGCGGCTGTCCCCTAGGGAATACGCCGTTCTCGTCGAACTGGCGGAATGGCGCGAGCAGCGCGTTCGCAAGGCAGACATTCCGCGGCGCTGGCTGGCCGAAGATGCGGCTCTAGTGCAGTTGGCTCGGGCTCGCCCCAGCAAGCCTGAGGACTTGGCGCAGTTCCGAGGGCTGGGGCAACGGGTCCGCGATTATGGCGCGGAGAAGATCATCGCCGCCATCCAACGGGGACTCCAAAAGCCGGAAGAGGAATTGGTCGAGCCGCCGCGCAAGGCCGAGCCGACTCAGGCCGAAGCGGCGGCGGCTGCTGTGCTCAAGTGCTTGCTCAATCTGTTGGCGCAAGAGAATGACGTGCCGTTGCGCTACTTGATGGCTGGCGATACGCCGCTGCTTTTGCTGCGCGGCCAATTCAAGACGCCGGAAGAACTCAGAGACTCAGGCCTGCTGGGGGCAGGAGCCTGGGAAATGTTCGGACCTCAGGTGTTGGGGATACTGCAAGGCAGCCGAGCGGTCCGCATCCAAAACGGCCAGGCGATCCTGTTTACCCCCTGAGCGGTTTGGTCTCGACGACCTGGCGAGGGTTGTCGGACGCTGGTTCCTTCGGCGTCTCTTTGGGCATAACCGCCCAGCAAACTCCATAGGCGAACAAGCCGGGGAAGGGAGGCAGCATTGATGCACCTGCCCACAGAGCTCGTACCACTTTGGGGTCCTGGCGCAGATAGCGGGCCACTCCGCCGCAGACTCCAGCCAACTTTTGGTCGCCGCGCGAGCGGCGCAATTTCTGTTTCACCAAAACCCGGGCGTCTTTACCGGCTGGCGTTTCAACGCCGCAGCGGCGGCAGAACAGGTCTTCGGCCTCGATCGGAAATCTGCACTGCTTACAAAACATGGCAGCCGTTTTGAGACTATCGCAGAGCTAGTCGGGACGCAAGGGCGACCATACACGGTCGCGGCAGCTTTCCACGGAATCAAACGTTTCTCCAGCCAGAGCATCGAGACATGGAAAAAGCGCCTGGAGGCTGCCGCGGCTACGCCCACAAATAGCGTCTCAATCGCGAAACCTTGCCAGGACACCTATAGCCATCCAGACAGAGCTAGCGGCTGGTTGGGGGAAAGGTTAGACCGCTGACGTCATCCATGGGCATGCACGCCAGCGGACACCGGACGGCGCGGCGCAATCTGCTCGAGCGTGATTTCGCCAAAGCGCGTGGCGAACAGCGCTGCGGCCTCCGCCATGGTATCCACCATTACGGCGTTGACATTCTTTTCTACCAGGCATTCAGCCTGCTGGCCTCGGTTACCGATCGCGAAAAGGTTGGGGCGGCCGAGCGCTTCATAGACGTCTAGAAGCGTGATCTCGCATAACGGACGCGTCAGTTGCCACCCGCCGCCATGCCCTCTCTCAGAACGAACCAGGCCCGCCTCACGTAGCCCCCCCATGGTCCGTCTGAACACGGCCGGATTGGTTCCCATGCTTCGGGCCAGCACCTCTGACGTAAGCAGTTCGTTCGCCTGGGCCATGTGCAGCAGGACGTGGAGCATGTCGGAGAGGCGGGTATCTCGGTTCATCGTGCAGCCTCCTCTGTGCGCTGGCGTCGGGCGCTACGGCGCCGCCGACGGGCGCGGAATATTTGTATCTTCTATTGATACATAATGCTAAAAATATGCGATTATGTATCTCAAACTGTTACATGTGTTGGCGCTTCGCGTCTAGTCGGACGGACCGCCGACTGCACCCAAGGATATACATATGACTTTCGACACGATCATCGTCGGGGGGAGCTTTGCGGGCTTATCGGCTGCCCTTTATCTCGCGAGGGGGCGCCGCTCGGTCCTGGTGCTCGACGCAGGCGCGCCGCGCAATCGCTTTGCTGCCGCCTCCCACGGCTTTTTCGCCCAGGACGGGAGCGATCCCAAGGCCATGCTCGAAATCATGCGCGGACAAGTGGCGGCCTATCCAACCGTGCAGCTCCGCAACTTAAAGGCCTTGGACGCAGCTCCCAATGAAAACGGTTTTCGGGTAACGCTGGAGAACGGCGAGGAGGTGGCCGGCGCCAAGCTGCTCTTGGCCTTCGGAATCAGCGACATTCTGCCCGAACTTCCCGGCCTCGCCGAGCGCTGGGGACAAACCGTCCTCCATTGCCCCTACTGTCACGGCTACGAGTTCAGCGGTAAGCGGCTCGGCGTTCTCAATCTCTCGCCAATGTCAGTGCATCAGGCCACCTTGATCCCCGAATGGGGACCGACGACCTTCTTTCTCAATGGCGACACGATAGAGCCAGAAGTTGCGGCGAGGCTCAGGGAGCGGGGCGTCATTATCGAACCCGAGCCCGTGGATTGCCTAGTCGGCGAGGGCACGAGCCTGTCGGCGATCCGTCTCCGCAACGGCGTCGATCGTCCTCTCGACGCGTTGTTCGTCAGTCCGCGCAATCGCTTCAATAGCGACATCGCCGCAAGGCTCGGATGCGCGGTCGAGGACGGTCCGCTCGGATCAGTGATCACGGTGGATGAGATGAAGGCGACCAGCGTCGCCGGGGTCTATGCCGCTGGTGATATCACGCGGACAGGGCACACGGTCACTTTCGCTTGTGCGGACGGAGTTACGGCCGCGTTGGCAATTCATCGTTCGCTCGTGTTCGGAGCCTAACCGTCACGGATGACAAACACGCGCCCCTCACGAATCCAGCCTCCGTCGCTGGCGCGTATACTCTTCGTCGGCGAGGGAGACGGCGTGGAAACCCAGAACAGGACCGTATCACGCCGCATTCTCCTTCCGCGGCTGGGTCGGAACCACAGCGCAGAATCGGAGGTTCACCATGCCGCTTGGCGGCATATGGCGGAGAGGGAGGGATTCGAACCCTCGGTAGAGGTTTAAGCCCCTACGACGGTTTAGCAAACCGCTGCTTTCGACCTCTCAGCCACCTCTCCGCGGCAGGTCGAAGACAAAGCATCTTCAGGCCCTAATCTAGCACAAGACTCGCGGCCTGCATGCCTCGGCAACGGGGGCTGCCAGCGCTAAACCGATCGTGATGCCGGCCAGCAGCCGGGCCTCGGCAGGCCAAGGCTGCGAGGCCGCTTCCACG
>CAZYOX010000238.1:0-6987 GCA_964649285.1 uncultured Bryobacterales bacterium
TCCTCCGGCTGGGCCGAGGCCAGATGACCAATCACCCCCGGCGGCGCATTCGGCTTCAGAACGGTGCGTTTCTGCACGCCATGGAAGCCGGCTGCCATGTAACCCGCCGTTTCGCGTCCAAGGTATACGTCACCCACCCCAAGCAAGGCGCGCGATTCCTCGTGACGCTCTTCGATTCCGACCGCGCCGAGATCCTGGCCACCATCGATGCCGATGCTTTAGGCCAGATCCGCACCGGCGCAGCGTCAGCTGTCGCCAGCAAATACCTCGCCCGCCCGAACGCGGCGGTGATGGGCCTGCTTGGCGCGGGATGGCAAGCCGAGTCCCAGTTGGCTGCCGTCGCGCAAGTCCGCGCGCTCAGCGAGGTCCGCGTCTACAGCCCGACCAAAGAACGCCGCGAGAAGTTCGCCGCGACGATGTCCGAACGGCTTGGCCTCAGCATCCGCGCCGTCGAGTCAGCGGAGGCCGCCGTGCGAGACGCCGATATCGTCAACACAATCACCACATCGCGCGATCCCGTCCTCAAAGGCGAATGGCTCGCTGCCGGAACCCACATCAACGCCGCCGGCAGCAACCACGCCAAACGACGTGAACTCGACGCCCTCGCCGTTCAGCAGTCTCAAGTCGTCGCGGTCGACACGCTCGATCAAGCGCGCCTCGAAGCCGGAGACCTCGTGCAGGCCGCCGAGGAAGAGCGCTTCTCCTGGGATCGCGCCGTCGAGCTCGGCGACATCGTGGCCGGGCGGAGCAACGGCCGCGAATCCGACGATCAGATCACCCTGTTCGAATCCCAAGGCCTCGCCGCGCAGGATCTCGTACTCGCCGACGCAGTGTATGAGCGCGTCGGCGGCGGCTAGCTGACCAAGCGGCTGCGCACGAACTCCACGATCTCCGGAGTGCAATATGCGGGCGGCGCAACGTCAAAGCGGCGCGCCCCGGCGTATCGTTCCTGATCGAGTCGCCCGCCGACAACAGCCAGTGCGTCCGCGCGCGGCAGCAAGCGCAATGCGCTCGCCTTGTAGTCGTTGACCGATGCATCGACGACCGGCAAGTACACGTCCGCCCGCACATGGTCGAGTACGCTGTTGGACTCGATCAGCACATTCGCTTCCGGACCCCAACGCTTGGACGCTAGCGGCAGCGCGTCTTGCAGCCGCCCCTCGAGTACGCGCAGCCAATAGACCTCACGCGCCCCAGCCCGCAGCAACCGGGCCGTATCGGTGTTCGCCTCGGCGTTGAGTTCGCGCTCCAGCGCGTAAGGGTGCTCCGGACTGCCCGCCGCGCAATCGCACCGCTTACCGTCCCTCGCGCAAAACCCGTGGCCAAACTGCGTAATCTTCAGCGCCGTCCAGTTGCGTTCCGGCAGTCCCGCGATAACGCCGCAGGCCAGCGACGTCTTGCCCACATTGCGGCTCTGGCCGCCGATGACAACGATTTTCATCGTTCGGCTTCCGCTGCCGTCGCCTTCAAGTCGGCCAGTTCCGCCAAGATCTCCGGCAACTTGTCGATCAACGCCAGCTTCCTCAAGTACTCGCGATGCGGACGCGCCGGCGTACCCCAATAGGCTTTGCCGCCCTCTACGGTCTTGTTTGGCAGCACGCCGCATTGGCCGCCCAACACGGCTTGTGCGCCGATGTGCGCCCTCTCGCCCAATCCGGCTTGCCCCCCCGCCACCACGTAGTCGTCCATGCGCACGCCGCCCGATAACCCGCACTGCGCGGCCATCACGACATGCTTGCCGATGCGGCAGTTGTGCCCGATGTGCACCAAGTTGTCGATCTTCGCGCCGTCGCCAATCAGCGTGTCGCCCAGCGCTCCGCGGTCCACGCAGGAATTGGCCCCAATTTCGACGTCGGCGCCGATCTTGACGCCGCCAATCTGAGGAAACTTCTGGTAGCGGCCGTCCTCCAGCACGAACCCGAATCCGTCAGCGCCGATGACGCAGCCCGAATGCAAAATCGTTCTGCTCCCGATCTCGACATTCGCATAGACCGTCACATTGGCCCGAAGCTGGCAGCCCTCGCCTAAGACAGAGTCGCGCCCCACGAAACATCCGGCCTCGATTACCGCCCCCGCGCCAACCCTTACGCGCTCTTCAAGCACAACGTGCGGCCCAATCGACGCCCCGTCGCCGACGACGGTCGACTCAGCCACGGTTGCCGTCGGGTGGATGCCGGCCGCCGGACGCGCCTCAGGCAACAGAGCGCGCATCGCCTTGGCAAAGGCATTGCGCGGCTGCTTCACGCGAATGACGGTCTTTCCCGCGGGCGCCTGCACATCCGGGCGCAGCAGCAAACATCCCGCTTGCGTTGCGCCTATTCCCGCCATGGCCTCGCGCGAATCGACAAACACGAGATCCCCGGGGCCGGCAGCATCTAGCGTCGCACCCCCGCTCAAGACGACGCCGCCGTCGCCTTCCAGCGGGGATTCGAGCAACTGGGCAAGTTCGGCTGCGGTCATTCTTGGGGTACCTCTGCGGCGGACGTTCAGGCGCCGACGCCGTTCCAGCTAGTATCTTACGGGTATGTCCTTGCGAGCCTTGCTCGGCCTCGTCGCCGTCCTATCGTTCCTCACGCCCGGCCCCATCCTCGCCTGGGATGAGACGGCCCACCGCGCCATCGCCCGGGTCGCCGAAGAGTACCTGGGCGAGGCGGCATTGAAGCGCTATCAATACTATGTCCCCGCCGGACAGAAATTGGAGGACATCTCCTACTGGGCCCAATCCCTCTTCCACGAACGGCCGGAAACCGAGTCCTGGCACTCGATCACCCTGCCGCCCGACGCCACTGGAGTCGACCTCGATCGTGACTGTACCTTAGGCGATTGCGTCACGGTCAAACTTCGTGAGGCGGAGGGCATCGTGCGCTTGGCGCACAAGCCCCGCACCGAGGTCGCCGACTACGTCAAGTTCCTCGTACACCTGGCCGGAGACCTGCACCAGCCGCTCAACGTCGGCTATCCTCCCGAAGAGGGCATCAGCGATCCGTTAGTCGTCTATCAGGGCGACGAAATGCCGCTCAGCAAGTTCTGGGACGAACACCTATTTGAAGGCGTTTCGGTAGACGAACTCGCCGACCGCATCCGCCGGCGCATCACCCCGAGCAAAATGCGCGAGTGGCAATCGGGCACGTTGAAGGACTGGACTTGGGACACTCACCTAGTTGCGGTTCGCATCGCTTATGGCTCGCTGCCCGCCGGTTCGCCGCGCCGCCTCGACGACGCCTACGTCAACACGGCAAGGTCCGCCGCCGAGGAGCAACTAGCTAAGGCCGCCGTCCGCCTGGCCGCTTCGCTCGACCGCGTCTGGCCCTAAAACTCGATCGCCGCCAGCAGAGCCGAGGGCTTCGTCCCCAGCGATTCGCATAGATGCAACAAACTTTCGATGCTCGGCATGTGCGCGCCGCGCTCGATCGAACTCAATTGCGAAACGCTGATCCCTGTATGCGCTGCCACTTCCTTGAGCGACCAGCCTCGCTCCACGCGCAGGATCTTGATCTGCCTGCCCAAGCTCTCCCGCAGACGTTCTTGGGCGCTCTTGCCCAAGCCGTAGGCCTCCATCGCATTCGCAAGCGTTTGCCTGAGTTGCACCAGCGAAAAGGGCTTCGCCAAATAGTCGAAGGCCTGCCTCTTGAAGGTCGTGCGCATGTCTTCGAGCGACGGATAACCGGTCACGATGACCACGCAGACGCCCGGCCAAGCGTCCTGGATACGTTCTAATTCGACGGCGCCGCTGAAGGGCCCCATCTTCATGTCGAGAAGGACGATTTCCGGACGGTCGGCGGCCAGCAACTCGTCCGGATGCGTATAGGTGCGGACCCGATAGGTCCCCTCGTCGACTAAGAAGTCTTCCATGTACTGCAGGAAGTCTTGGTCGTCGTCGAGGACCGCCACGTCGACAATGCCCTTCGACGCATTGTCGCCCTTGGCCTTCGTCTCCATGCGCTCAGTTCCTCAACGGCCGGCCGGTTTTCAGCAAGCTCTCGATGCGTTGTTGCGTCTTCGTTTCTCCGCACAAACTCAAGAACGCTTCCAACTCGAGACCCAACATATACTCCGGGGAGACCATCGACGGCGCGCTCAAATCGCCGCCGGCCAGCACATGCGCCAACTTGTTGCCGATCAACACGTCATGGTCCGAGGCGTACCCGCCCTGCTTCATCATCCAAACACCCAGTTCCAGGGAAGCCTTGACGCCCTTGCCGCCGACCAAGATTTCCGGTTCCTCGAACGGCTCGTAGCCCGCCGTCGCCAACCCCAGCGCCGCTTGCTTCGCATCTGCCAGCAAGCGGTCGAGGTTCATCGTCACCCCATCCGCTTCCGTCAGGTAGCGCATTTCCTTCGCCTCGGGAGCGCTATTGGAGACCTTCGCCATCCCGATCATTTCGAAGACCGCCCGCGTGGCTCCTTCCAGGTCGCCGTTCAGTCCAAGCGGATTGGTGTAGCGCCGCAGGGTCTCGGTGCAGCCCCCCGCCGCGGGGATCAATCCTGCGCCGACCTCCACCAGTCCGATGTAGGTCTCGGCCGCCGCTTGCACCTGATCGCTATGCAAAGCCACTTCGCAACCGCCGCCCAATGTCCGCGAATGGATCGCCGCGACCACCGGCTTGCTCGAACCTCGCAGAGCGCGCACCAGTTTCTGCAGCAGGCCGATCTGCTGGCCCATCTCATCCCAGTTCTTGGTCATGGCCAAGCCGAGGATCATCTGCAAATTGGCGCCGACGCAGAAATTCTCGCCCTGGTTGCCGATGACTAACGCGTCGAAACGCTCCTCGGCGATCTGCACCGACCGCGCCAGCATCTCGAATACGTTTTGGTCCAGCGCATTCGCCTTGGAATGAAATTCCAATAGCGCGGCGCCGTCGCCGATATCCCACAGACTCGCGCCGGCATTCGCTTCCACCGGCGTCGAGGCGCCCCTCACGCGGCGCAAGTCGATGGTTCCCTTCTGCGCCGGAATCGTCTTCTGCCCGCCCGAAGCAAGATCGAAGAACGTCGGCTGCCCGTTGCCGCTGCCGTAGAATGCCTGCGACGGCGAAGACAACACCTTCTCGACAAGCGGCGGCAACTGTTTGCCTTCCTTCGTCATCCGCTCTGTCGTCTCTCGAACGCCTAGTCCGTTCCAAATCTCAAAAATGCCGCGCTCCCAATTGAAGCCCGCCGTCATGGTGCGATCAATCGAAATAATGTCGTCGCATACTTCCGGGATGCGATTCGCCGCATAAAGGAACAACTCGCTCATCGTCGTCCAGATGAAGCGTCCCGCCGCGTCGTCGGCGTTGATCATCGCCTTGACGCGCTCCACCACCGTCGGCAATCGCTTCGCCGCCGATACCGAATCCCACTCCGGCATCCTCATCTCGCGGTATTCGAGCGTATCCAGATCGAGCACTAATTTGCCGCCCGGCGCCTTAGAGTCCTTCTTGTAAAATCCTTGGCCCGCTTTATCGCCGACAATGCCCTGCTCCACCATGTGCTTCAAAAATTCCGGCGGGACGTACACGTCGCGCCGCTCGTCGTCGGGCACCAACTCGTACAAGTTGCTGGCCACGTACAGGCAGATATCGATGCCCGTGAAGTCCGCCAGCCGGAACGTCGCCATCCGCGGACGCCCCACCAGCGGCCCGGTCAACGCATCCACTTCCTCCACCGTCAGGCCCTGCTCGCGCATCGTCTTGAGCGTGTGCATCACCGAAAACAGGAAGATGCGGTTGGCGATGAAGTTCGGCCGGTCCTTGGCGAAGACCACCGCCTTGCCCAAGCGCCTATCGCAAAACTCCTGCGCCCATGCCGTCACTTCAGGCAGTGTTTCCGGCGTGGAGATCAGTTCCACCAGCCGCATGTGCCGCGGCGGATTGAAGAAGTGCGTGCCCAGCCAATGCTTGCGGAAGTCGTCCGAGAATCCCTCAGCCAGCTTGCCGATCGGTAGCCCCGAAGTATTCGAGCTCACCAACGAACCGGGTTGCCGCAGACGGTCGATTTGTTCCAGCAGTTGACGCTTAACGTCGAACTTCTCGACCACGACCTCAATAATCCATTCGGCGTCGCGAACGCGGTCCAGATCGTCCTGGAAGTTGCCTACACGGAGATGCTTCGCCGCCGCGTCGGTAAAAAATGCCGGCGGCTTCGATTTGGCCAGTGCCTTCAGCGACTTCTCAACGATCGCGTTGCGGGCCTGCGGCGTTTCGCCTCCCGGTGCGGCAATGTCCATCAACAGACAATCCACACCCGCATTCGCGAAGTGAGCGGCGATCCGGGAACCCATGGTCCCGGCCCCTAAAACAGCGACTTTTCCAAGCTTTTTCAACCCGTTCTCCTTCCCTGCCGACAGTGTGACCTTAGCATAAGGAAGGCAGCGGTTTGAGATCACTTCTGGGTTCGGAAGGCTCGAAGATATCTTGGCCGGGCCGCTGGTCCGTAACCTCTTCGCGGGGCCGTTTCGATGGCCGGTATTCGTCCTGCTGCTTTTCGCCGCGACGAGAGCGCCGAGGTCTCTCCACCCGATCCACATCCTCGTGAAGCCGGGAGAGTCGGGCTGGATTCACGGGGTCCATAGTTCATCCCCCGCCGCTCTTATCGGTCTACGAGCGCCCTGGCAAGAGTCCCGTCTACTACTCGCCCAGGACAAACGTGTAAAGAGCATTCCCGGCTGCGATCGATACCTGCTGCTTGCCCTCCACCGTATACGTGATAGGCGAGGCGTAGGCGCGACCGCCCAGATTGGTGCGCCACAACTCTTGCCCGTTGCGGGCGTCCAGCGCTAGGAAGTGACCCTCATTGCTGCCCGAGAACAACACGCCGGTGGACGTCGAGAGCAATCCGCTGTTGGTGATGTCGACCATCTTGAACTCCCACTCCATGTCGCCCGTCTCTGGGTCCAAGGCTCGAATCGCCCCATACCCCGGCTCGCCTTCCACCCGCCGCGGCACGCTGCCGAGAAAGCGGGCGCCTTCAGAATAGGTAGTCGGGTTCTTGTGATACGTGCTGGCG
>CAZYOX010000239.1:0-6986 GCA_964649285.1 uncultured Bryobacterales bacterium
CCGATTTCGGCTGGTTCGATGAAGGGCGCGGCCAGCCGATTCTCTTCCTCCATAGCTCTGGCGCTTCCCGCCGGCAGTGGGCGCGGCTCAGGGAGCCTTGGCGCGAGAGCCATCGGGCGCTTGGGCTCGATCTGTGGGGTTACGGAGACACCCCCATGCCCGCGCACCCGGCGTCCCATAGTTTGCGTCGCGAGGTCGCCTTGGCGCGCACCTTGCTGAGCCGCATCGATGAACCGTTCCATATCGTTGGCCACAGCTACGGCGGCGCCGTCGGTCTGCGCCTGGCTTTGGACTTCCCGGACCAGGTCCTCAGCGTCAGCGCGCACGAGCCCGTCCTATTTCACCTGCTGCGCGAGGAGCAATGCGCGCAGGAATGGACGGAGATCCTGGGGATCTCGCGCGAAGTGTTGCATTTGATCAGTCAGGGAGACTTGGCCGGGGGCGCAAGCGTATTCGTTGACTACTGGAACGGCGAGGGGGCATGGCGAAGCCTCACAGCTGACCAGCAGGAGCGCACAGCGGCCGTCGCGCCTAAGGCTCCGCTCGATTTTGAAGCGCTGTTCGCGGAGTCGGATCCGTTGGCGCGCTTTCGCCACTTGGCCGGCAAGACGCTCATCACCGTCGGCCAACGGACACGGGCGCCGGCTGCCAAGGTCGCAGCGCTGCTGGGCAGCGTGCTGGGTCCTGGCTCGCTCCAGACAATTCCCGGTGTGGGGCATATGGCGCCGGTCACTGCGCCGGAACGGATACGTCCCCTGATTGAAGAGCGGATCGCAGTTCAACGAGTTGACAGGCCGTAGTACAATTAGATTCTAGAATTTTCTCACAATATCTGATTATATAACGCTCAACTTGGAGGGTTGGCTGTGGCCGCAACTGTTCCGTCCGAAACCAGAGAATTCCAAGCAGAAACCAAGCAGCTTCTCGACTTGGTGATCCATTCTCTCTACACCAACAAAGACATCTTTCTTCGCGAGCTGATATCGAACGCTTCCGATGCGCTGGACCGCATGCGCTTTGAGTCGCTCACCGCGCCGGATCTGTTGGAGGCGTCCGAGAGCCTGGAAATCCGGCTCGCCGTCGATATGGGAGCACGCACCCTCTCCGTCTCCGACAACGGCATTGGCATGAGCCGCGAAGAGGTGATCGCCAACATCGGTTCGATCGCCAAGTCCGGCACAAGAGACGTGGTGCAGAAGCTGAAAGAGGCCAAGGGGGGCCATGCTTCGTTGGACTTAATCGGTAATTTCGGGGTGGGCTTCTATTCGGCGTTTATGGTCGCCGATCGGGTTGTCGTCGAGACCGTTCGCGCCGGCGAACCGGAAGCGACTCGCTGGGAATCCCGGGCGGACGGCACTTACACGATCAGCGCCGGTACGCGTCAGACCCGCGGCACGACCGTCACGCTGCACCTCAAGCCGCCGGATCCGGAGGCGGGTATTCAAGATTACACCGACGAATGGACGCTGGAGAGCATCGTCAAACGTTATTCCGACTTCGTCAACTATCCGATTCGTCACAAGGTTACCCGCGAGAAGAAGGAAGCCGACGCGAAGGGCATCGCCAAGCCGGATGGCGTGACGACCGTCGTGACCGACGACAAAGTCCTCAATTCGCAAATGCCGATTTGGGTGCGTCCGGAGAGCGAAGTCTCCGACGAGGACTATGCTGAGTTCTATCGCCAAATCTCGGGCGACTGGGAGAGCCCGATGTTGCGCTTCTCCTACAAGGCGGAAGGCGTTTCCGAATACCGGACGCTGATCTACGTTCCGTCCTCGAGCCCGCAGGACCTCTATTTTTACAATTCCGAGTTCGGTTTGCGGCTTTATGCGCGGCGGGTTCTGATTATGGAGCGCTGCGAGGAGTTGTTGCCGCGATTCTTACGGTTTTTCCGGGGCATCGTGGACGCCGCCGATCTCCCGCTGAACGTTTCGCGCCAGATGTTGCAGGAGAACAGGCACATCGCGCAGATACGCAAGTGGCTTACGCGCAAGGCGCTCGACTCGCTCTCAAAACTCCAAAAAGAGGAGCCGGAAAAATATCTGGCGTTTTGGAAAGAGTTCGGACGCGCCATGAAAGAAGGCGTTGCATCCGAATTTCAACACAAGGACCGCATCGCCGACTTGATGCTCTTCCACTCCTCGGCCGATCCGGAGGCGATGACCACTTTGGCGGAATATGTCGGTCGCATGAAGGAGGGTCAAGAGGAGATCTATTACCTCTCGGGAGAATCCCGAACGATGTGCGAGAATTCGCCTGTGCTTGAAGGTTTTCTGGCCAAGGGTTACGAGGTCCTGTTCTTAACCGACGGCGTCGATGAATTGGCGCTCCAGTACTTGCCGGAATTCGACGGCAAGAAGCTGAAGTCGGCAGCTAAAGGCGATGCGAATGTGGGCTCGGCGGACGAGAAGAAAGAAGCGGAAGCGAAGCTGAAGGAGTCCAGCGAAAAGCTGAAAGGGCTAACCGACTCTCTGGCCGAAGCGCTGCGGAGCCAGGTCAAGATGGTGCGCTTATCGAATCGCCTAACCGAATCGCCTGCATGTTTGGCCGCCGAGGAGCATGACATGAGTCCGCAGATGGAGCGGCTGATGCGTATGAGCCAGGGCGAATCGGCGCCTCGCCAAAGACGCATTCTCGAGCTGAATCCAAGCCACCAGATCGTGCAGCGGCTGCAAGCGCGTCATCAAGCTTCCGCCAGCGACCCCCAGATCGCCGAGTACGCGGAGTTGCTCTACGGCTATGCGGCCTTGGCTGAAGGGTTAGACTTGCCTGACGCTCCGCGCTTTAACAAACTGCTTGCGGGCCTGATGGCGCGGGACGCTTAGTCTGCGTCGTGGTCGAACTTCCAGCGCAGCTGGCGCAGCATCGCCATGAGCAATTGAGCATCGGCCGGCGCCAAGCGCAATCGGGTGATCCAGCGGCGTATCTTGTTCGTCTGGGCTTGTTCGCTTCCGTTGAAGATGAAGCCGCTTTCGCTTAACAAAGGCAACAGCAGACCCAAGATACGATCGCGTTCCTCGGCCGAGACCGAAGCCGGGGTTTTCAACTCCGGGATCGCTCGGGCGTGGCGCGCGATTTCGTAACAAACCAGGGCCACCGCCTGCCCCAGGTTCATCGAGGGGCACGCTGGATTCGTTGGTATCTCCAAGAGCCAGTCACAGTGCGACAAGTCTTCTCGAGACAGGCCGAATTTCTCGGGACCGAACAGGATTGCGACCGAACGATCCTCGAGATGGGTGCGGATCGAGTGGCCAGCCGTCGCAAGCTCCTTCTGAACCAGATCGGTGGAACGGCCTTTCGCCGCCGAGGTCGCCGCGATCAGCGAGGCGTCGCCCAGCGCTTCGGCAATACTTGAGGTAACCCGCGCGCATCGCAAGACTTTGGCCGCGCCCATCGCTGATTTGGCCTCGCGGAAGGCCCGGTCTCGCGGCTCCACGAGCCATAAGTCCTCGAAGCCGAAGTTGTACATAGCCCGCGCCGCCGCTCCGATATTGAGCGGATTGCCGGGCTGGACCAGCACGATTCTTAGTCGTTTCTTAGTCTCGGAAGACACAGGCTCCAAGTCCTATAATAGGAAGGATATGTTCGACGTTTTCCGCAGCCAACGGAAGTCCGTAAAGTACCTCCTAACTTTTCTACTGACCATTGTCGGTCTGTCCATGGTGATCACCTTGGTCCCCGGAGTTTTCTCGACGCCGACGATGGACTTAGGCAACCCGGTGCTGGCGGAGGTAGGCGACGAACAGATTACGATTCGAGACGTACAAGTTCGACTGAACCAGATGATCCCCCCGGGGCAAGACGCCTCTCGGGTGATGGGACTCATGGCCGGTCAGGCGCTGGAGTCTTTAGTGAGCGAGCGAGTGATGATGATCGAGGCGGACCGCCTCGGGCTCAAACCCAACGACAGGCAACTGGCGGAATGGATTCGTGATCAGATCCCCGCGCTCTTCCCTGGCGGGCAGTTCGATGCCGCGCAGTACTCGGCCATGGTTCAACAGCGCTTCAATATGTCGGTGCCCGACTTCGAGCGCCGTCTATTGGTCGATCTGACTGTGCAGGGCCGGCTGCAGTCGATGGTCACCGACAGCGTCGTGGTTACGGAACCGGAACTTAGAGAGGTCTTTACCGAACGGAATGAACAAGCGCGGATCCAATACGTTTTAGTGGAAACGGCTCCGTTCCGCGATCAGGTCGACGCCTCCGACGCCAAAGTGACCGAGTACTTCAACAACAATCTCTTCCGTTACCAAACCCAAGAGACGCGCAGCGTCGTGTACATCAACTTTGCAACTCCAGCGGTGTCCGTCGGGGATTCGATTTCGGATGCCGAGATTCGTAATTTCTACGACCAAAATCGTTTCCGCTTTGAGACGCCGGATCGCGTGCACCCGAGCCACATCCTGTTTATGACGATTAACCCGGACACGGGAACGCCGCTCAGCGATGCAGAGAAGGCCGCGAAGAGGACGCTCGCCAACGAAGTGCTGGCCAAGGTGAAGGCCGGCGAAGATTTCGCCGCGCTAGCCAGACAGTACTCGGAGGACCCGGGCACCAAAGACGCAGGAGGCGATCTCGGATTCGTCACGCGCGGACAAATGGGTACCGCAGCCTTCGAAGATCCCACTTTTGCCTTGCAAGTGGGCGAAGTCAGCGATGTGGTCGAAACCGAGTTCGGTTTTCACATCATCAAGATGAACGAGCGCGAGTCGGCAGTGCGGCGTCCGCTCGAAGAAGTCCGCGAAGAGATCATCGGCGACTTGCGCGCCGAAAAGGCAGCGCTTGAGCGCCAGAACAAGGAAGATCAGGCGCTGATGGCGCTGCGCAACGCCACACCCGAGAACGTCGAGGAGGTTGCCGCGGGCCTTGGCTTCCCCACGCAGACGTTCACCGATTTCACGGTAACTTCGGCCCCGCCGCAGATCTCGCGTGCGCCGTCCTTCCGCCAAGCGATATTTGCCGGCTCAGTGGGCGAGTTGGTCCCTCACGTCGACGAAACTGGAATGTCTGCCGCGATGATTACCGCGATCAACCCCGTGAGGGATATGACGCTGGAGGAAGCCCGCCCCCGTGCCGTCAGCGACTACATGACGGCGGAAGCGCGGGTAATGGCGGAAGCGAAAGCCGGCGAGGTGTTGGCTGCCGCCAAGACGTCAAGCCTATCCGAAGCGGCAGCATCCCTCGGTCTTGAGGCGGCTGAGAGTGAACCGTTTCGACGCGACGATCAGGTGCCTGGACTGGCCGGCGGCCAAACTCTAGGCGCCGCGTTTACCGCGCCCGCGGGAGAGTTGCAGGGGCCGCTTGCTGTCGGCACGGGTTTTGTCGTGTTCGCTCCGCTAGAAGTCATTCCGGCGGACATGACCAATTTTGCCGCTGAACGGGCGGCGCTGCGTGAGGAGGTGCTCAACGAGCGCCGAACCGAGGCGTTCGAGATCTTCCGAGATGCGCTGATTGCCCGCTACCAGGGGGAAGGCAAGATCCGCCGCTATGAAGCGCGGATCCAGCAGTTCATGGATTCAGCCTCGCGACCGCTGTAGATTCTTCCCGAAAGGGTCCCTACGAATTTGCTGGAACAACTAATGTTCCGGCCGCGTATTTCTCTTGCGTTAGTCTGCCGATAAACGGAGGGAAGGGAAGTACCGTTGAGAACCTGGGCTTATCTATTCGTTGGCTTTGCGGTCACGGCTGGACTGGGCCTCAACTACTTCTTCGAACACTTTTCCTTCGAGATTCGCCCCAAGGTCGCGGCAGCGTCCAATGGCCAGGCCAACACGGACGACCCGACGCCCGTGCGAACAGTGGCTGCCGAGCGCGGCTCGGTGGATGCCTCCGTCAGCGCTACGGCCAACCTCCGGGCTCTCCGCAACGTCACGATTCTGTCTCGCTCGGAGGGCGTGGTCCAAAACATCGCCGTCGAGGAGGGGGACTTCGTCCGCTCGGGGGAGTTACTGAGCCAGCTAGATGACCGCGAACTCCGGGTCGATCTCGAATTGGCCCGCCAGCGTTTGGCCCAGACGCGCGTGCAATTGGAAAGCGCCCAAATCGTCAGGCAAAAGCTGCAAGCGCAAGTAGCCGCCAAGAAGATCGAACTCAAAAGAAACGAGGACGCCCTTGCTGAGGGCTTGGTGAGCGACACTGACGTCGCCCTAGTCCGTAACCAACTCGCCGAACTCACTCACGATGAGCGCTCTCAAGAGGCCGCTGTCCGCGAGAATCAGTTCCGCGTCGAAGAGCTGCAGGCGGAGATCGAAAAGGTTGGATTGCAGATTGCTCACGCCAAAGTGACTGCGCCTTTTGCCGGCACAATCGTCAAGCGCTCTATTGACTTGGGCCAATCGGTGCGAACCAGCGACGGCCTTTTCGACCTGGCGGCCTTCTCGCCGCTCTACGCCGATGTTTTCCTTTCTGAAGCCGAGTCGCGAGCCGTCAAGCCGGGTCAAGTCGCCTCTATCTCGCTCGACATCAGCCAAACCACAATCACCGGACGTATCGTCCGCGTCAGTCCCGTCGTGGACGGTGAGACGGGCACGGTCAAAGTAACTGCGGAAATCCCCTCGCCGCCTCCCCAGTTTCGGCCCGGCGCGTTCGTCCGCGTCAACATCAGGACCGATACGGTTCTAGATGCCGTTTTGATTCCCAAGTCCGCCGTTATTGAGCGCGACGGCGAGACATTTGTCTTTGTGACCGACAAGAATGTCGCCCGCAAGAAGGTAGTCCAGCTCGGCTATGAAGACGGGGCAAATATCGAAGTTCGCGCCGGCGTGGGCCAGGGTGAGATGGTCGTCGTCGCCGGTCAAGGGTCGCTCGAAGAGGGCGAAAAGACGTCAACGGTTGAGTTATAGGTTCGATGCTTCGGATGGCGCCCTAGAACGACATGACCCCGGCCCGAATCGCCATCCGCCGCCCCGTCACGACTTCAATGTTCGTGGTGGCGGTCTGCCTCTTCGGGTTTGTTTCGCTCGACCGTTTAGCCCTTAACCTGCTTC
>CAZYOX010000240.1:0-6898 GCA_964649285.1 uncultured Bryobacterales bacterium
GCTGCGCGGCTTCGTCCTGGCGATGGCGTCGCTGGCGCTGCACTTGGCGCTGATTGCGCTGGCGATAATGCAGCCGCGGGCCGCCCGCGAGTTTCAGCCGAGCGAGCCGGACCCAGGCAGACAGTACACCAAGATCACCCTGACGGCTCCCAGCCCGGAACAGTGGGCAGAAATGCGTCCGCAGGCGCGGGGCGATGAGGGCGAAGCGCCGGTCCCGAGCCCAGCGACGGCGCCCGATCCAATCGTTGCGCCGGAAGTGAAGCTCGAACCTACGCCGGCGCCCCCAATGCAGCCGCTGGTGCGCAACCCCTCGCCGCTGCCGACGGAACTTCGCGCCGCCGTGGAGCCTCCGCCTCGCCCCGAGGCTCCCGAACCGGCTGCGGCTCGCACGCCAACGCCGGGAGAGTTCCAGGCAGGAACCCGCCTCGCGGAGGATCCCCAAGAGCCCACAACGCAAGCCCCCGAACAGGAACGGCCGCGTCTCCAACTGGAGAATGCCCGGGCGGTGATGCCAGCGCCTGACGGTCCCTTGCAACTGGGCGAGATGAAACTCACCCGCGGACGCGACGAGATGGTGGCTGCGGCTATTGCGCAAACGTCTGAGCAGAGCGGCATGCGACAAGCGGTTGGGGAAGGGGTAGGCGCTGCCGCGATCGGCAGCTACTCAGCGCCATCGAGGGGGAACATCGGCAGCGGACTGGAACTGCTGAGCGATCCCGAAGGCGTTGACTTTCGTCCCTATCTGCTCCAGATTCTGAACTCGGTTCGGCGCAACTGGTTCGCCGTAATTCCAGAAAGCGCGCGGCTGGGTGTCGAGAAGGGACGCGTCGCTCTACAGTTTTCGATTTCGCGCCAAGGGGACGTGCCCAAGCTGGTGATCTCTTCTTCGTCGCGTTCCCAGCCCTTGGACCGCGCTTCGGTCGCCGGAGTGAGCGCCTCGCTGCCCTTCCCTCCGCTACCGGCAGACTTCAAGGGCAATGAGATTCGCGTCCAGTTCGTGTTTCTCTACAACATCAAGCCTTAGATTTCGGACAGCGCAAAGCGCTCCGGCCGCATGGCTTCGATGTTGATGTCGGTCTCGCCGTCAACGATGAGTTGAGCCAGCGCCAGGCCGGTTCCTGGCGCGGTCATCACGCCCATCCGGAAATGGCCGGCCGACACAAACACGTCTGGCTTCCCCGGAACGCCGCCGATTACCGGCAACAGATCGGCGCAGTGCGGGCGGAACCCCGTCCAAGAACATAACGTCGGCTGGATAGCGAGCGTCGGGAAGCGCTTGGCGAGATCAGCGCGAATGTCGGTGAGGACCGCTTCATCGGGCGCACGGTCGAAGGCGACGTGCTCCTCCGAACCGCCTCCGGCGATCTCGCCCGAGGGGAGCTGCCACCAGTAGTACTTAGGTCCGATCACGGCTGTGCGAAGCGTACGCGCCGGCATTTGGGGGAGCGCGAGCAGCGTGCCCCGAACAGGTCGAATCGGCGGCGTCCAGCCGAGCGCTTGGGTCACGAGCGGCGTCCAGGCGCCACAGGCAATCACCACACACTCGGTTTCGATGCTGCCCGTCGCGGTCCCCACAGGCGGGCCCGCGCGCAAGGCTTCGGTATGGGCGCAAACCCTGCCGCCGGATTCGCGAATATGGCGAATCCAGCCTGCCGCCAGTTTGGCGGGATGCACCTGGCTGTCGTCAGGAAAGAGCAGCCCTCCCAGGTAATCGCCTTTCAGAAGGGGTTCGAGGTCGTGCAGCTCGGTTGGGTCGAGGATCTCCGCTTCGAAGCCGGCACGGCGTGCGCCGGCGGCTCGGGACTTGGCGACGGCCTGAGCGTCCGGATCTTCGATCAACTCCAGCAAGCCGCCGTAGGTGCGGTCGAAGACGAAGCGGTCTTCTAATTCGTCGTAGAGCGCGGCGCTCTCGGCGAGCAGCGGAATGGCGGCGGTAGTGCCTTTGGCGACCGATTGATGGGCGAACCACAACCCGCCCGCATTCGCGCCGCCGGCTTCTCCCAATAGGTCGCCGCGATCGATGACGCAGACGTTCCCGACGCCGGCTTCCGTCAGATAGTAGGCCGTGGCCAGGCCGATCGGACCAGCTCCGACGACGACGACATCGGCCGATGCCGGAACCTCGTCGGAGGCCTCCAAAACGGCGCGGTCGGCGTCGCCTAACGTTCTGAGCCAGATGGAATCACGCACGAATTTATCGTATCAATGGGCTAGGTGCATGAGGGTCGCCGCTGTTTGCGCCTTGGCGGGTGCAGCGTTGTGAGGAAGGATGGAAAGGTGGGCGGCGGGCTTCGCGTACCCCGGGTTGCGCTTCGCTCCACACGAGGGTATTGATTGCTCCGCCCCTCCGGGGCTGAAGACTCGCCCGATCCTGCGCGCGCTAATCGACGAGGCTCAAGGCGCGGTCTAACGCCTCGCAGAAAAAATATTCGCCCCACATAACGCTTTCGCCCACGCCGAGACCTTTGTCGAGATGGTAGATGCCTTCCTTGATGATGCCTTCCCACTCGGGCGTCGACGAGGCGAGATAAGGAGGCTCGCAGAGCGTTGCGAGAATCCGCCGAGCAACGCCATCGTATAGCGCCCCTTGGGCAGGGTGCGGGACGATGCGGGCCAGGCGGAACAGGCCGGCGGCGGCGATCGCCGCCGCTGAAGATTCGCGACGCTGATCAACATCGGGCGGGAAATCGTAGTCCATCAGCGGCACTCCGTCCGCCGGCGTATGCAGGATGTAGTAGTTGGCGCAGGCGCGGGCTGTCTCGAAGAATCGCGGGTCGCGCGTAGCTTCGTAAACCGAGGTGAAGCCGTAGATGGCCCAGGCCAAACCGCGCGACCAGCAGGAATCGCCGCGATAACCCTGCTGCGTCGACTGCCGCAAGAATTCGCCTGTTTCGAGATCGAAAATCCCTTCGTGGGCTGTGCTTCCGTCGCCTCGAACGAGGCGCTTTTGCGTCGTGAGGCAGTGCTTCATAGCCACGTCGAGTAGGGCCTCGTCGCCGGTCTTTTGAGCGGCATAGACGATGATGCCCACGTTGGCCATGATGTCGATGAAAATCGACTCCGGTCCCATGAAGGAGCTGAGGTATTCGCCTTTCTCTCTAAAGCGCTTGGCGAGCGTTTGCCCGGCCTGTATAACGACGGCGTCGAGTTCGGGATCGGCCCGCAGTTCGTGCCAGCGGTGATAGGTGGAGAAGAAGATGAAGCCCAGGTCGTGAACGTTGCGGTCGAACTTGCGCTCCTCCAGCGGCCGGCTGTAGCGCTCCGCCGCATTGAACCAATAAGGATCGCGGGTCTGCTTGGCAAAGATCCACATCATGCCCGGTAGGAAGCCGTCACACCAACGCGTCCAAGCCTCTTTGCCGTGGCGCCAGCGGCCGGCTTCCGTATACATCGGGTAGAAGCCGGGATCCTTCTCGATCAGTTTGCGGACTTGCCTTTGGGCAAAATCCAGAGCGCGTTCCGCCGAAGGCCGCCACTCTTTGGATACACAGATCTCAACCATCAGCAGGCCAGGGTATCACGGCTCCAAAGGCGCAGATGGAGACATGGGCTAAGCTGTCATCCATGCAACTGGGATTCGTGAGCGCCATTTTGGCCGATCAGACCTTCGAACAGGTTATTGAGTTCGCCGCCCGTTCGGGTTTCGACTGCGTGGAAGTCATGTGTTGGCCCCAAGGTAAGGCGGAACGCCGCTATGCGGGCGTGACGCACATAGACGCTGCCAACTTAAAGAAGGCTGACGCGACATCCATCAACAACTTGTTGAAATCGGCGGGAGTCTCGATCAGCAGCTTAGGCTACTATCCGAATGCCCTTTCGCCCGACCGTGACGAAGCAAAGACGGCGGTCGCGCATCTCAGAAAAGTGATTCGCGCCTCGGCCCTGTTAGGCATCAACAAGGTCACGGCCTTCGTGGGGCGCGACTTCACCAAGTCGGTGGAGGACAACTGGCCGCGCTTCCTGCAGACGTGGAGGCCGCTAATCCAATACGCCGAAGATCATAAGGTCTGGATAGGCATCGAAAACTGCCCGATGTTTTTCACCCGCGACGAGTGGCCTTCCGGCAAGAACCTAGCCCATAGCCCGGCGATTTGGAGGCGCATGTTCGCCGATATCCCGAGCAAGTACTTCGGCCTCAACTACGACCCTTCGCATATGGTCTGGCAGCAGATGGACGAGATTGCCCCCATCGCCGAGTTCGCCGGGCGCATCAGGCACATCCACGCCAAGGACGTGCGGGTCGATTGGGACCGCCTGAACGACGTGGGCGTCTTGGCCTTGCCGAATGACTACCACACGCCGAAGTTGCCCGGCCTGGGCGATGTGGACTGGAGCGGATTCTTCTCGGCGTTGACCGATGTGCGTTACAACGGCGCTGTCTGCGTGGAGGTCGAGGACCGGGTTTACGAAGGCACGCTTCAGGCTCGCCACGAGTCGCTGCGCCAAAGCGCCCGTTACCTGTCGCAATTCGTACCGTTCGCGCGGCTGGGCCGTTGAGCGCTGCCCGAGCGGCTTTCGTTTTCAAGCGCGTATAGCGAGAATGTAGGTAGGGACGAGAGCAATTGAAACGAGCCTCGGGCGCGCCCGAGCGAGCGTCGTAAGGCGAGGCCCTAAGATACATGCCGGAACGTCAAGAGTTGGAAGCCGCATTTCGCGGAGCGGTTGAAGGGGAAGTCCGCTTCGACGAGTACTCCCGTGTTCTTTATTCGACCGACGCCAGCGCCTGGCAGATTAAACCCATCGGGGCGGTGATTCCGCGCCACAAGGGGGACGTGATCGCCGCCGTAGGCATCGCTGCCAGGAACCGGGTCCCCATCTTGCCGCGCGGCGGCGCCACGAGTCTGTCTGGGCAAACGGTCGGCAATGCGGTTCATCTCGACTTTTCGAAGTATATGAACCGGATCCTCGAGACGAACCTTGAGGAACAGTGGGTTCGCGTCGAGCCGGGCGTCGTGCAGGATCAGCTAGGTCGACATCTGCGTCCGCTTGGCTACCAGTTCGGCCCGGCGACCTCATCAGCGAGCCGCGCCACGCTCGGCGGAATGGTCGGCAACAACTCCGCCGGCTCGCATTCGGTCCTTTACGGCAAGACGATCGACCATGTGATGGAGCTGAGGGTCGTGTTGTCGGACGGCTCCGAGGCGTGGTTCAGGCCGGTCGAGAACGGCGCATTGGAAGGTCTCTCGCGAGGCGACTCGTTCGAGTCCAAGCTCTACCGAGAATCGCTGGCGTTGGGCGAGAAGTATCGCGAACTGACGCTGGCAAAGTTCCCCCAGATTCTGCGGCGCGTGAGCGGTTACAACCTCGACGAGCTGGTCCGCAACAACGGACACTTCGGTGCTGGTTACTCAGCCAAGCCTGGGCCGCTGAACCTGGCGCGGGTTGTGATCGGCAGCGAGGGCACGATGGGCGTAATCGTCGAGGCCAAGCTGCGCATCGTCCCCGCGCCGCGTCACAAAGCGATTCTGGTGACGCACTTCAAGACGCTGTTTGACGCAGTCGACGCCACGGATGAAATCATGGCCACCGGTCCGGCGGCCTGCGAACTGATTGATGGCTTCATTCTTTCCAAGGCGCGCAAGCTCGACGAGTTCAAAGAGCGCATCGCCTTTATTGACTCCGAGGCGCAGGCCTTAATGGTGACCGAGTACTACGGCGAGAACGACGCTGAGGTCGCCGACAAGGTCCGTAAGCTGCGCCTATTGCTTGAAGGCAAAGGCTACGGCTACGGACATCTGGAAGTCACCGACGCCAAACAGCAATTGGGTATTTGGCAGACGCGCAAAGAGTCGCTGGGCATCATGATGAGCATCCGCGGGGACCACAAGCCCGTGGCCTTCGTGGAAGACCCCGCCGTACCGCTCAAGGAACTGCCCGCGTTCCTGCGCGAGTTCTCCGGCGTTCTCGACAAATACAACGCCCAAGGCGGCTACTACGGCCACGCCTCGGTCGGCTGTCTGCATATTCGACCAATGATCAACCTGAAAGACCAGGCCGAAGTGACCAAGATGGCCACGATCGCCGATGAAGTCTTCCAGCTGGTCATGCAGCATGGCGGCTCGATGAGCGGCGAGCACGGCGACGGTTTGGCGCGTTCGAAGTACAACCGCTGGCTGTTCGGCGATGACATCTACAAAGGCTTCTTAGAGCTCAAGAACCTCTGGGATCCGGACAACATCCTCAACCCCGGCAAGGTCGTCAACGCGCCGGAGCTGACCGAGGACCTGCGTTACGGCGCCAAGTACCAGACAGTCCAGATCAAGACGCACCTCGACTTCTCGAAAGACGGCGGTTTCGCCCGTGCGGTCGAGATGTGCAACGGCGCCGGCGTCTGCCGCAAGCGAATGGTCGGGACGATGTGCCCGTCCTATCACGCGACGATGGAAGAAGAGCACTCGACCCGCGGCCGGGCCAATCTGCTGCGGGCCGCGCTGTCGGGCAAGCTGCCGCACGAAGAACTTACTTCCGAGCGCATGTACAAGGCGCTTGACCTTTGCCTCGAATGTAAAGGCTGCAAGCGAGAGTGTCCCTCAAACGTCGACTTGGCCAAGATCAAGTACGAGTTCCTGGCGCACTACTACGAGAAGAACGGCACGCCCTTGCGCGCGAAGTTCTTCGGCGCGGCGGAGACGATCAACAAATGGGGCTCGCGCTTTGCCGGGCTCGCCAATTGGTCGCTGAACCTGGCTCCGGTGAAGGCGCTGAATGAAGCGCTGCTCGGCGTCGACGCGCGACGCAATTTGCCGCCCTTTGCGTCACAGACGCTGGCCAGTTGGTTCGCCAAGCGCAGCAGCAACGGCGGGAAGAAGGGCCAAGTAGCGCTCTTCAACGACTACTTCACCAACTACAACTACCCCGAGGTCGGGCGCGCCGCCGTCGAACTGCTCGAAACGGCCGG
>CAZYOX010000241.1:0-6892 GCA_964649285.1 uncultured Bryobacterales bacterium
TGGGCCGGTTAAGGTGTTGCGGCCTACGTTGCCAAACTGGCCGATGACCTGTGGCTCAAAGGCGCCGGTATTGAAGAACCGGACCGGATCCTGCTCGCCGCGCGGCAGATCCGGGTCTTCGCCCGTAGCGTTGGGCCGGTCGTAGACTCCGCCCACGCCCGAATAGTTGCTGTTGTCAGTAACGGTGATCGGGAAGCCGGTTTGCAGAGTGAAGATCGAACCAAGTTGCCAATTGCCAAGCACCGCGTTGAGGACGGGGTTTTGGATGTTCCAGGCCCTGCCGCTGCCGATCGGGAGATCGTAGAGCAGGGAAGTGACTAACCGATGGTTAGCGTTGTGGCTTGACAAAGCGCGTTCACAATCGCGGCAGTAGCTGTTCTGCGGGAATAGCGTATCGCCGCCCTGGTTGCGGATAGCGGTGGCATTGTCGATCGACTTCGACCAGGTGTAGCTGAACAACGAGGTCAAACCTCCGCTGTAACGCTTGGTCAGCTTGGCGCCAAGCGAGTGGTAGTTGCCGCTGCCGCCGTTGTCGACCAACTGGATGCGCCCGAAGTTGGGGAACGGAGACCGCAGATGATTTGGGACGCCGGCGAACGGATCGTTTTCGCAGCCGGGGCCGGCGTTGGCCGCCGAGCAAGCGGGAAGCGCCTCGTTGATGGCGCGCAGCGATTCAAGCCGGTGGCTGACGTTGCCCAAGTAGCCAATCTCAAAGGAGGACTGGTTACCCAAGTCGCGTTGTAGGTTCAACATGAATTGCGCGCTATAAGGCGTGCGGCGGTCGAACGCGTTGGCAAACGCATAGGGCCGTTCGATTTGCGGGATCGAACCGGCCAACTGCTGGAAGGCGTTCTGCCAGTTCAGGTTGGGGACCTGCGGGTTCGAGTTGAAACGCGTACGACCGGCGAGATTGCGGGCCATGTCGAAGCGCGGATTGCCGGCGTCTTGTGAGTAGAAGATGCCGGATCCGGCACGGATGACGGTCTTCGCGTCGGGAGACCAACTCACTCCGAGCCGGGGAGCGAAGTCGTTCCTGTCGGAGTTGACTAGCCGATCTCCAAGGCTGCCGTCGCAGCGAACGTCAATGTCGACCCAGCGGACGTTGATGCCGTCATAACAGTCGGGGCCGTTGCCTTGGCGCATGAAAAACGGATAGAGGCTCTGGTCCTGAACCGGGCCGCTTTGAATGTCGTGGTAGACAATCGCGTTGAATAAACGCCCCGTCTGATCGTTCCAGGGCGGAGTGAACTCGTAGCGTAGCCCCCAGTTGAGGGTCAGCTTGCTGGTGATCTTGTAGTTGTCGTCAAAGTAAAGCGCAAAGCCGGTCGACTGGAACTGGGCGTCTGCGATGGAGACGGCGGCTTCTGCCTGGAAGGTCTCGCCCAGCAGGAAGTCCGCGAAGGCGTCACCCGTTCTGCCTGGGACCGCCGGGTTCAACGTCGCTTGGCCATTGAACTGAAACTCGCCGCGTGCAAACTGATTGCCGATCTGGTTGTAGTTGTCGCGGCGAATTTCACCGCCGAACTTGAACGCATGTTTGCCCGAAACGATGGAGAAGTTGTCGATGATCTGGAACGAGGAGTTATCGTTCTCGTAAGGACCCTCCGAGCTGTTGCCTAAGCCTGTATAGCGCGTGATCCCAACGGTCGGGATGCCCCACTGCACTTCGGGGCCGCCGTCCAGGCCGGGGATGGCCAATTCACTGACGACGTCGCGGACGAAGGCCAATTCGGTGCCGTTCGTGTTGTAGAACGACGTCCATCCGAAACGCGCTTCGTTGACCATGGTCGGCGAGAGGACGCGCGTGTTGGAGACCATGATTTGCTTGAAGTTCGTGATAATGGCCGTCCCGTTCAGGTTGAGACCTTCAGAAGTCTGCGACTCATCGCCCCAGCTGTAGCGGCCCGCCCACTGCGAACTCGAAGACTCGACCCCGTCGATGCGCCCAATGAACTGATCGCGATCCTCCGGCGACGAGCGCTGCTGCTGAAAATTAATGGTGCCTGCCGCGCCGGGAAGGTTGGGCTGGCGATAGAACTCCAACAGCTGGAGCGAGGTTTGATTGAACCTGTCTTCCGGGATACGGTTGTCCGGGAACAGAGTCGCGGTCACGCTGCCGTCGGGGAGGACGACGCGTGTCTTCGGGTCGTAGATGCCCTGAGTGCCCAGCGGCAGTTCGGCGAAGTTGCCCGATTGCATGGCGACGGAGGGGAGCGTAGCGGTCGCCTGGGTGCCGCGTCGTTCACGGAACCATTCGTAGTTGGTCATGAAGAAGGCGCGGTTCTTAACGATGGGGCCAGAGACGGTAAAGCCAAACTGATTCCACTTGAAGGGATCCTTGTCCGGACGGGCCGAAGTAAATGCGTAGTTCTTGGCATCGAGTTTGTCGTTGCGCAGGAAGTGGAACAAAGTTCCGTGGAACTCATTGGTGCCGGACTTCGTAGATACATTGATCTGGGTGGCGCCGCGCCCGAATTCAGCCGGATAGACGCCGGTCTGGACCTTGAATTCTTGCAGGGCGTCGACAGAGGGGTAGACGACGAAGGTATTGAAATTTGGATCCGTATTCTCGACTCCGTCGAGGGTGTAGCGGTTGTATTGAGCGCGAGAGCCGCCGACGGAAATGCTCTGTTCGGAGCGCACGCCGCCTTGGCGGCTGTTGGCCTGGCCTGCGGCGGGGAAGCCGAAGTTTACGTTGGGAGACAGAGCGACCAGTTGGAGGTAGTTGCGGCCATTGAGAGGCAGTTCATCAATGCGTTTGTTTTCAATGACCGTGCCCAGCGTGGCGTTCTCGCTGACGAGGGCCACAGCTTGGGCGGTTACCTCGACGACTTCCGTTATGTTGCCGACCGCGAGACTAAAGTCGACGCGGGCGCTTTGTTGCACTTGCAGGGCGATCGTGCTGGTGTTGGTTTGGAATCCGTCGGTTTCGACACGGATGCTGTAGGTAGCCGGCGGCAAAGCAGGAATGGCGTAGATGCCGGCTTCATTCGTGACCGTGGCGCGAACCGCGCTGGTCGCTACATTGGTGGCGGTAACGGCCGCGCCGGGAATCACGGCCCCCGACTGATCGGTAACCGTGCCGCTTACATCGCCAAAGGTTTGCCCAGGGAGGGGCATGGACATCAGCAGAAATCCTGCCGAAGCCAGGAGTTTAGTTTTCATTTTGTAGACCTCGGAGACAACCACTAAGAGCCTCAAGAGAGAGGCCAGTGGGTTCGCTGGTGCGAGAACGACAACCCCACAACTCCCTCGACTGCGCCTGGCGGCGCGGGCCGATGGACACCCGTGCGTGAAAGCGGGAGGCCCCAACTTCACGCTGGGATTATATGGACGGTTCGCGAATGTGTCTAGAAAATTACAACGTTTACAACTGTTAATAATTCAACGTGATACACACGTTTCGCGCTATGAAGCGTCATTTTCTATCTGCGCGTAGTGTGCTCCAACCTTGGAGCGACCTTGAGTCTTGGTCAGAGCACGATGACGCCGGTCGCCGAGAATTGCTCCAGATTTCCAGCCGCGGATGAAGCCATTACGGGGTTCCAGGCGGTCGCTTCGTAGAGTTTGACGTTGACGATGTCGTCTAGCGGAATGGGGTTAGGCTGACCGTCGAGCTGTAGTGCGGTTTGGTCAAAGGAGGCGAATGCGCCCTTGGATGCGGTCCTTGGTGCGTAATTTGACTTCGATTTCGTCCTGCGCGCTCTTGCGCTTTCAGGCCCGTTCCACGGGCCTCATGGTTTTAGGCCTGGTTGCCGACACCGGCCGCTCCTCCCTTCTTGAGCCCGTTTCAGCGAGCTTACCCAGCTACTTCACCGTAGGTCGGCTAGGAGTTTTTCGCGGAGCTTCGGGAGGTTGCCTTGGATCTTGGCGGGGACAGTGGGATCGTCATCGGGCAGCGCTGCGATAGCGGCCTTGCGCGGCAGGGCGATCGCGTCGAGGTAATCAAGAGCATTGAGTGCGGCGCAGGCGACGTAGAAGCCGTGCTGCACGGGATCGGCGAGTTCGACGAGGACGTCTAGGGCCTTGGAAGATTCTTCGAGCGTGCCGTGACGCGCCAGGGCTTCGGCCGCGGGAATGCGTACGTCGACGACATCGTCCGAGAGCGCACGCACAAGCTGCTCGTGAAATTTCACGACGCCTTCCTTCTTACGCATTAGGCCACCCATGGCCGCCCAATAGCGTGCGGCGCTATCGAGACTGTTGAATCCAGCGGCGATGGTTGCGAGTGTGGCGTCGTCGTTCTTGAGCGATGAAGCGGCTTCGGCAACGATGCGTATGCGCTCGAAGGGGAAGCTGGCGTTGTCGTGTCCTATTTCGTAGGGCGTTGAGCCGCCGGAGCGCGAGTGAATTTGGTTCTCAGGCAGAAAGCCAAGATCGCGGATGCCCGCTTCCCAATGGCGCAGGGCGCGGCTCATGCGCTCGATGATTGAACTGTTGTTTGGGTCCGCGGCGATGTTATGGATCTCGTCGGGGTCGACCTCGAGGTCGTAGAGTTCTTCGGCTGGCTTCTCGCGCCAGAAGAGCGCTTGCGGCGCTTTGGAAGTTCTATCTCCGCCGAAGAGCTTGAACCAAATGGCGGTGGTCGGCGTTTCGAACTGATAGGCGACGTGTTGCCCGTAGATGCGATGGGGCATGTACTGGCGTATGTAAACGTAGCGGCCATCGGTAGCCGCGCGGGTCATGTCGGGGCGCTCGTCCATGCGTCCGCGGAAGGCGAAGAGATAGTCGGGAGCGTCGGCGATGTAGCGTCCGGCGAAAGCGCGGCCCTGCATATGAGCGGGCGGTTCGATGCCGGCGAGGCTTAGAGCGGTGGGCGCGAGATCGACGAAGCCGATGAGGCGGTCGCTGACGCCTCCGGCTTGGTAGTCGGGCGGCGCGAGATGACGCCACTTCTCGGGGAAGTAGACCACGAAGGGTACCTGCAGACCGGAGTTGTAGACCGAGCGCTTGCTGCGCGGCATACCGGAGCCGTGGTCGGCGTAGAAGAAGACGATGGTGTCGTCGGTGAGGCCGTCTTCTTTTAGTTGGCCGAGAATGCCGCCGGCAAGGGCGTCCACCTCGCTGACTTTGTCGTAGTACTGCGCCCAGTCTTCGCGCACTTCGGGAACGTCAGGATGATACGCCGGAAGCGTCACCTTGGCCGGGTCGTGAATCTTGGTATGCGGCCGCAGCCGGATTTGGCTTTCGTGGGATTGCGTGAAATTGAAAACGGAGAAGAAGGGCTTGCCTGCGGGCCGTTTGCGCCAGTGAGCCGTCTCGCTGGACTCGTCCCACGTTTGGCTGCGTTGGATGACGTTGTAGTCTTCTTTGACGTTGTTCGTCGCATAGTAACCGGCATCGCGCAAGTACTCGGGATAGAGACGAATGTCCGCGGGCAGGGCGACTTCGGAACGCATGTGTTGGGCGCCGATGCTGGTTGGGTACATGCCCGTGATGATGGTCGTGCGCGCGGGCGCACACACCGGCACGTTAGACCAAGCCATGCGGTAGATCATGCCCTTCGCGGCGAGCGCGTCGATAACGGGCGTTGTGGCGAATCTGTCCCCGTAAGCGCCGACGTGCGGGCCGTGATCTTCGGATGTGAGCCAGAGGATGTTGGGCCGGTCTTGGGCGACGAGAGCAGAGGCTAGGATGACGAGCAGTAGGAGCACGCGGCGAAGCATGGCGCTCCCATGCTAGCGCGGTCATGCGAACGCCGGCTTCGCCTGTTCCGCGCCGGCTTGGAAAGGGTGTGAGCGCTGTGTGGCTAAAGTACAATTCGGGAAATGCCGAAAACCGAAATGCAGCGAATGGCGGATGCATGGGATGCGCGCGCCAGGGACGATGCCCGATACTTCGTAGCCTTCGAGCAAGAGAATCAGGGCGACGCGTTCTGGAAGGGCGGAACGGATGTCGCCGCGCTGGTTGAATCGAACTACCATCGGTTCCGCCTCCTCCGAGGTGTGACCGACAAACGGGTGCGCGCGCTTGAAATCGGGTGCGGCCCTGGCCGTCTCATGGCTCACCTCGCGCCCGTATTCGATGAGATCCACGGCGTGGACGTCTCTCCGGAAATGATCCAGCAAGCAAGAAGTTTTCACTCGAATCCGCGGTTGCACTTTCATGCGCTGTCGGGCGAACCTGCTTTCGACTTCCCCGATGGATTCTTTGATTGCGTTTACTCCTTTGCGGTCTTTCAGCACATACCGTATCGCTCCGTGATCGACGCCTACTTCTCGGAGGCCTTTCGCGTGCTGAAGGCCGGCGGCGTGCTGGCCGTTCAGGTTCGCATGAGTCCGCATCCAGTCGCCGCGCTTGAGATGGAGTCTTGGGCAGGTGTTGTGCTCACGCGGGAAGACGTCATCAAGATGGCGAATGAGTTGGGTTTCAGGCTGGGGAGCGTGGACGGCGAGAGCGAGCAGTACATCTGGATCATCGCGCGGAAACCTGCCTCAGCGGGCATCTCCAAGCAACGCCCGGCCTTACTGAGCGTGACCTCCTGTGAGGAAGGCGCGGCGGGGTTGACGTCGTGGGGCGTCGGTGCAGTGGGTTCGCTGTTCTTGTCCGGAGTCCCTGAAGCCACTTGCGACTTGAACCGTGCGGCGATCACGATTGGAGGACGGGCGGCTCAGCCGCTGTACTTCGGACCCTCATCAGATAAGGGCGTCGTACAGATCAATTTCCTCGTGCCTCCGGCCGTCGAAGTCGGTACTTCTCGACTACAGCTGGACTTGGACGACGAAGGCACGCCGTGGCAAGCGTCGTGCGACGTCACCATACTGCCGCCGCCTGAGGAACGCCTCGAGTGGCTATGGTTGAGCGACGGGGCGGAGGTCATGAGAAGGCGGCATGTCAGGACCGGCGTTGCCAAGGTTCAACTGCGAGGCGTTCGCGCCATCGAGGATGTATC
>CAZYOX010000242.1:0-6851 GCA_964649285.1 uncultured Bryobacterales bacterium
GATCAGCCGGCCAATTGGTTCAAAATTCTTAGCTACTAGAGGAGCGATCGCAGCGTTCAAGATGTGGCGGCTTGAGGCGTTACCCGCCGTCGGACGGTGAGGCTCAGGAAAGTCCTCCGGCGAAACCGTCAACTTGTAGACGCTACGCACACCGCTGTCCAGCTTGGCGCTTTCGAACTCCGCAACCAGCGTGGCGGGCAGCAAATCGGTCAGCTTTCGGCCGATTGCGTCCGCACGCGAAATCCCAAACAACAATTCCAACTGGGTATTCCAACTTTCCACCCGATCGCTCAGGTCCACCGCCAAAATGCCCACATGAAGCGACTCGACAATGTTCTCGTTGAAGTCCTTTAACCGCTGGTACTCCGCAGCGCGTTTTTCGAGCGAGCGGTATAGGCGAGCATTCTCAAGAGCGATCGCGAAGTTGCCCGATCCGGCTTCCACCATCGAGAGGTCTTCGGTGGTCAGATACTGCCCGGTCTCGGCGAGTCCCAAACCGATCCAGGCGATCGTGCGGCCCTGCACGCGACAAGGCACGTAGTAGTAGAGGTTCAGTTCGGCTACCGCTTCGTTCTGCGAGGGCGAAGTCAGCGGTTCGTCGCTTGGGTCGCTGAACGCCCGATACCGTAGGCCCTGCGCGAGCTCGTCCGTGAGGAACCACAAGTTCCGCCCCGCGGCCGGCGCCAGACCCCGTGCATAGGCCATCGTTGGCAATTCGCCGTCCTCGCCACAAGTGAAAATCCCCAGGCGGCCCACTCCTAGGGTCCTCGCCAGGCGGTCCCCGAGCGATTCCAGCATTCGCTCGGTGTTCGTTTCGGCGCTCAGCTCAGCGGCAAAATCCGCCAGAGTGCGTCGGTAGTCATAGCGGTCGCGGTAGTAGTGGCGGTCAAGCAGTCCTTGTATATAGCGGCGCAGCGGATTGTATAAGAGAGCGGCAACCACAACCGAGGCCACCCAGGCCGCCGGGCTCATCGTCGTCCCGGAAGACCAACCGCTAAGGCCGAAAGCGCCGGCGTAGAAGGCGGCCAAGACGGCGGCGGTCGCCAGCGTGTAGGCTGCACCGCGGCGCACGAACAGCTCCACGTCCATGAAGCGTTGCCTGGCAATGGCGAAGGCGAAGGCGATCGGAATCAAAGCGAGCGGGAAGATCGACAGCGTATGGTTCGGCCCTGGGGTCCTCCCGGCGACGAACGGCGCAACATAAAACGCGACAAACGGAGCCGTACCGACCAGGGCGCCCAAAGACAGCCAGCGTCGCTGCGTACGGATCAGTAGATCTTCGGCTTCATGCCCGCCGAAACGTAAGGTCACGGCAGCCGCCAGATAACCCAGCCCCAGGGCGCCGTAGTCGATCCGGTCGAGCAGTTCCTGCAGCACCCAAGCCGGACTGTCCGTTTGCATCAGACCTGCAGCCGTCACGTGCCGCACGGCGATCAACGCCGCCGCGACGCCATAGCCCGCCGCCGCAATCCACCGCGAACGGTTGCTCTTTAGGCCTAACGGGAATCCGGCAGCGAAGTGCAGGAAGAGCGCCGGAGTCAGCAGAGTTGCCCAAACGTCGGCCCAATAGACGAACCTATCGAATGCACCCATCTCCCCCGTGTAGCTAAAGCAATAGAGCACGAAGGAGGAGAGCGAGAACAAGAAAAAGAGGCGGACTGGCGCCGTCCGCGGACTACGCCGCCAGACGAACGCCCCGATCAGCAAGTAGACCAACCCCAATGTCCACTGAAAAACCGATGCGGTCCGCCTCTGTGACGACTCGGACTGGGTCACCAGCACATAATCCAGATCCATGCCGTTACGGCGAACCCGGTAGTCTGCGCGACTCCACGATCCCAGCGCCCCCAGCAACCGTTCGGCGTCCCGTGAACGCTCAATACGGTTGCCGTTGATCTGCCGAAGCAGATCGCCCGGCCGCACCCCCACCGACGCGGCCGGGCCCTGCGGGTCGACGCGCGCAGCCTCAACGCCGCGCTGCGAATCGACCCACACAACCCCGTCGTACGGCCTTCCCGGCTGGCTGCGGTCAACGACGTTGACCAGCGCTGCAACCGACAGCAAGACTGCCAGCGCTGCGAGGGCCGCCGATCCGGGCCGAACTGTACGGAGTCGAAACACAAAAGCTCACGGAAAGTCGAGACTCATCCGCCCTCGCACGCGTTGCAATCCGATGGCCAAGACGTTCCGCCCCGGAGTCGCCAGCTAAACCATTGATTCTAATGGTCGTCCGCGAATCGCTTGGCGCTTCAATCTACCAAATACCATTTCTTGGTCTTCCGAATAACGGATGCTGGCTTCTAGATCCCATGGGACCACCAGCAAACTGAAACTATGCGTGCTGCGCGCACGTAATTTTCTGGTGATGTGCATGGGCGCAAACCCTCGAAAGGCCCGTATTTCTTGACCTTGGCGCGCCGGAAGACATAGAATCAAACCGGACCCGGGCGAAGGTTTCGCGGGGTTTTGTCCTGCCTGGAAACTGTTGAGGTTGCCTGACAGAATGTCGCTTAAACGTGCCCTTCTCCCTGCTTGTATCGTGCTTGCCCTGCTGGCGGTCGACCTGCCTGTCGGGCGGCTCCAGGCTCAAGAGGCTCCAAAGGGTCTCTCGGAGAGGCAGCAGCGCCGTCGCGTGCGGCAGTTGGAGAAGGAACTGCAAGGTCCCTTCCGCAAGTGGCTCGCGGAAGACGTGAAGTACATCATTACTGCTGATGAACGGAAGGCCTTCGTCGAACTCAACACGGATGAAGAGCGCGAGGCATTCATCGAAAATTTCTGGATTCGCCGCGACCCCACGCCTGATTCGATGGAGAATGAGTTCCGCGAGGAACACTACCGCCGGATCGCCTATGCCAATGAGCGATTCGCTTCGGGCATCCCAGGCTGGAAAACCGATCGCGGCCGCATTTATATCGCTTACGGCCCGGCCGATGAGGTGGAATCGCATCCCTCCGGAGGCAGCTACGTGCGGCCCTTCGAGGAAGGCGGCGGTACTACCTCCACTTACCCGTTTGAGATCTGGCGCTACCGCTACCTAGAAGGTATAGGCAGCGACATTCTGCTCGAATTCGTGGATCCGTCGATGTCGGGCGAGTACCGTCTCACCATGGATCCGATGGAGAAGGACGCTCTGCTTTATATACCCGGCGCCGGCCAGACGATCGCCGAGCAGATGGGTCTCAGTTCGCGCGCGGACCGGCTGTCGGGCCGCACCGGATTCGGCTACGCCAACTCCATGTCTAGGGATGCGGGGCTCGGCGGCACCACGCGGTACAACCAATTCGAACGGCTGCAACTGTACTCGATGATCCAGCGGCCGCCGCCGGTTAAGTTCCGCGACCTGGAAGCCATCGTCGATTCGACGATCGAGTACAACACGCTGAACTTCACCTCGAGCGTCGACTACGTGAAGGTCACCGATTCCACATCCTTTGCGAGCGTCACCGTCCAAGTGCAAAACCGCGATCTCTTATTTAAGGAAGAGGGCGGGCTGCATCGCGCCACGCTCAACATCTTTGGCCGCGTCACGACCATGACCCGCAAAGTCGAGACGCACTTTGAACAGACGGTCTCGATCACTACGACTCCTGAGCGGCTTAGCGCCGAAGCCGAGCGGGCGTCGATCTACAACAAGATGTTGCCCCTGGCCCCAGGCAAGTATCGCTTGGAATTGGTCGTCAAAGACGTCATCGGCGAGACCGTCGGCACGTCTCGAATCGCACTCGACGTACCGAAGTTCGACGATGAGACTCTTTCGTACTCGTCCGTGATCCTCGCGGACAAGATCGAGCGGGTTCCCACTCGCTCCTTGGGCGCCGGTCAGTTTGTGATGGGCGCGTCGAAGGTTCGTCCCCGGATGGGGGAAGAGTTCAAGCCGGGCGAGCGGATGGGAATTTACGTCGAGTTTTACAACCTGGGCGAAGATGACGCTACCCGCATGCCGGACGGCGAAGTCACCTATCAGATCGCCAAGGCGAACGATCCAGACAATTTATTGCTCAATTTCACCGAGGATGTCCAAGACATCCGCGGCGCATCACCTAGTCAGGTTGTAATCGAAAAGCTGTTGCCGCTGGATTTGGATCCCGGCGTTTACCGCCTCAGCGTGAAGATGACCGATCACGTCAAAGAGGAAACCGTGAATCCTACAATGACGTTCAAGGTGCTGTAGAATCTAGAGGATAGGAGGCTTAGGCCTCCACCGAGCGCATGAAGCAAACAGGTCGTCATTTGGGCAAGGTTGCTGCGGTCGCGTTAAGCGTTCTGCTGGCTGCGTTGCTCACTGTGCCAGTGCTCCATGCGGCCGATCCTTTCACCGGTTCGGTGTCCGGTTGGGTTAAGGACGAACGCGGCGTCGGCCAAATGGGCGCAGCGATCGCGGTCCTGGCTTCCGACGGACGACTGATCAAGCGTGTCTTTAGCGACCAAGACGGTCAGTTCGCCGCAGATGGATTGTCCCCCGGCGAGTACGCCATCCGCGTGACCCTCGGGCACTTCCTGCCGCTGCAGCGCGATAGCATTCTAGTCGAGGCGGGCGTTCAATCTCTGCTTGAGGTTAGCCTGCGCTCCATCTTCGCCACCCTGCAGCTCAGCATGCCGTTGACCGGCGAGGTCCGTGACATGACGGACGAATGGAAGTGGACCCTGCGCTCCGCCCACGCCATGCGACCGATTCTGCGATTCCAGCCGCAGGAGCAGCAGGAGGAGCGCAGCCGCATCCTGCGACGCATCAATGGGGCCTTCGCGGAAACGCACGCCTACGCTGAGGTCACTAGCGGGGCGGGCATGCCGACGGCGTTCGCGAATCAATCCGACCTCGGTACTTCTTTCGCCGTGGCAACCTCTTTGTTCGGCGACAACGGCCTCACCGTCAGCGGCAACGTAGGCTACAACACATCCAGCCAATCGCCCGCGACGGCCTTCCGCACGAGCTATCAGCGCGACATCGGCCTGGGAACGCCCGAGGTTAGCCTAACCGTGCGTCAGCTGCAGACTTCCGGCGGCTCCCGCGCTTTCCTCGATCCGCAACTGGGCTCCGATGCGCCGACGCTGGAGACGTTTACGTTGGGCCTAGGCGATCGCGTGGAGGTTAGCGACTCGACGACAGTCGAGTACGGCTTCCTTTACGAGTCGGTCCGCTTCTTGGACCGCCTAGACTATCTCAGCCCATACGGCCGCATCATCCAGCAGTTGACGCCCCGGCGGACGCTTGAGGTTAGCTATGCCTCTGGCGTGCCGCATCCGGAAAGCGCGGTTCAGGGCGGGCCCGAAGATTTGCGCCAAGAAGTCTCCGCCTTGGGCATGTTCCCGCGCGTTGCATTGAGGGACAATCACGCCACGGTGCAGCGCACCGAGCACGTCGAGATCGCCTACAAGGAGGCGCTTGGCGGAGGTTTGCTCGAAGCGGCCGTCTATCAAGATGACATCTCCGATGCGGCCATCTCTGCCCTGGTCCCGGATGCTTATCAGTCCAGCGGGCAAGTGCTGCCCGATCTGTTTTCTCAAGCGTCGACGCTCAACGGCGGCCGCCACAGCATGCGGGGCTATCGCGTCTCCTATTCACACCGGCTCAAGGATCGGCTGGAAGCCGCCCTAGGTTACGGCAACACCGGCGTCATCGCTCCTGGCGTCCAGACGCTGGAAGGCGTTGGCTTGTCCGATTTTCGTCAGGATCTCGGAGTGGAGCGCGCCCATGTGGCCACAGCGAGCATTTCGGCGGATCTACCCCGAAGCGGCACACGAGCCATCACCAGCTATCAATGGGTGAGCCGCGATTCCGTCATCGCTCCTGACCTATACAATGATTTTTCGGCGCGTTCGGCGCCTGGTTTGAATGTTCTGATCCGGCAACCTCTGCCGATGAGCGGACCGCTGCCGGGCAGCAAGTTCGAGCTCACGGCCGACATTCGCAACTTGCTAAAAGCCGGCTATATTCCGATTGAAGGAGCCGATGGCCAGACGGTTTTCGTCATGCCTTCGGTGCGTTCGTATCGAGGCTCGCTGAGCTTCATTTTCTGATGCGCTTGTCAAACCCCATTCCGAAGCTGCTTCTGCTGGCGGCATGCCTGATTATCGTTTCGCCTGCTTCGGCGAAGGATTATACCGAGTTAGTCGTGCTGGTCCAGGATGAGAGCGGCGCGCCGATTCCGCGGGCCAGCGTTGTCATCGGGCGCATTGTCAGCAAGCCAGGCGCGGAAAAGGTCAAGGTAAAGAAAGGCCGCATGCAGTTAAGAACCAGCATGCAGGGCACAGCGCCGCTCCCTCCCCTGGAACAGGGCCGCTACATGATCCAGGTCATTAGCACTGGATTCCAAACGTACGGTTCGGCCGATCTTGTCCTGGATCAGGCCGAGCAGTCGCTAACGATTACCCTCGCGCCCCCAAAAAAGCAGGTTTCCGTACACGAGAAGCCTTAGAGCGACGGGAAGCAGGTTCGCGAGGACCCGCTCAAAAGATATTCGATCGAAGAGTTGACCAAGTCCATGCGTCTTTTTGTGGCCCTAGAGCCGAATTCAAAAGTTGTTGCCAATCTGACTGAACTTGTCCGCCGTCTCGGCCCCGTGTCGCCAATCCAATGGGTGCATCCGCGCAACATGCACTTGACCCTGAAGTACATCGGCGAGACGCCCAAAAAGGGTGTGGACGCCGTAATCCAAGCTCTCAGCCGTGTCCGGGTCAGTGCGCCGCTCAACGTTCCGCTGGCTGGTTTGGGTTTCTTCCCGTCTTCGCGCACGCCTCGGATTTTTTGGGTAGGCGCAGAGAACACCTCGGCTCTGCGGCAGTTGGCCACCGGCGTGGATGCCGTCTTGCAGCCGCTAGGCGTGGTCCCCGAGGTTCGCCCCTTCCAGCCG
>CAZYOX010000243.1:0-6782 GCA_964649285.1 uncultured Bryobacterales bacterium
GCGCTCAAAGATGTCCGAACGATCTTCCATCTAGGGGCGTGCTCGGCGACTACGGAAACGGATGCCGCCTACCTGATCTACAACAACTACGAGTACACCAAGAAGCTGGCCGCGTGGTGCCTGGAGACGAAGGGCCGCTTTGTTTACGCTTCCTCCGCGGCGACGTACGGCGGACTGGAGGAAGGGCTCAACGAATCGCGCCCCCTGAACAGCTTGCGGCCGCTGAACATGTATGGCTACTCGAAGCATCTGTTCGATTGCTATGCGGAGCGCCAGGGGTTCCTCCACCTCATCACGGGTCTCAAGTATTTCAACGTCTTCGGTCCCAATGAAGATCACAAGGAAGACATGCGGAGCGTCGTCCACAAGGCCTATCACCAGATCCTGGAGACCGGCTCGGTGAAGCTGTTCAAGAGCTACCGGCCGGAGTTCGCCGACGGTTGCCAGCGGCGCGATTTCCTTTACGTAAAAGACGCCGTTCGAATGACCATCTTTCTGGCCGAGAACACTCGCGCCGGCGGCATCTACAACGTGGGAACGGGCACGTCGCGCACCTGGCTAGACCTGGCGACGGCGATCTTCACCGCCCTGGGCCGCCAGCCGAAGATTGAGTTTGTCGACATGCCTGAGAGACTCCAGGGTAAGTACCAATACTTCACCCAGGCCGAAATCGGCAAACTTCGCGGGCTGGGCTATACGGATGAAATTACTTCGCTGGAGGACGCCGTGAAGGATTATGTGATCAATTACCTCGCCCCTGGCGGCAAGCTTGAGCCCTAGTGGCTGCCCCAACCCATCTTGTTGCGCAGAACGTCGAAGAAAGGATGCTTTTGGGTCTCGACAATGCGCACGCTGTGATCAGCCTTTCTGGCGACGATGCGGTCGTCGGGCCGGAGGTTCAACCCGACCTGGCCGTCGACGGTTAAGAACGTACTGTCGTCTCCGCCGACGAAAACGATCTCGAACTCCGAGGATTCGTTCACGACCACAGGCCGGTTCGACAGCGTGTGAGGACAAATTGGCGTTACGCAGAACCCTTCCACGGTCGGCGCCATGACCGGGCCCCCCGCAGCGAGCGAGTAAGCAGTCGATCCGGTTGGCGTGGAAAGGATCAGACCATCGGCCCGATAACCGCACATGAACTCGCCGTTGACGAAAACCTCTAGCTGCAGCAGGCGGGCAATCGCCGCCTTGTTGACCACGAAGTCATTCAGTGCGTTATAGCGAGCCACGATCTCCTCGTCGCGAATGACCATGCCCGACAGCACGGTGCGGTATTGGACGGTGTATTCGCCGGCCAGCACGGCCTCTAGCGCCTCGAAGATCTGTTCCGGGCCTGTCGTCATGAGAAAGCCCATGCCGCCGAGATTGATGGCGAGCAGCGGCGTCTCTTTTGCGCCTACGCCGCGAGCGGCCGAGAGTAGGGTCCCGTCGCCGCCGAGCACCAGCATGAGATCCAAGGGCTGGTCAAAGGCGGTTCGATCAAAGCCGTCCTGGCGGCCGAGATACGTCTCGGTCACGAGGTCGCCGGTCCAAGCCACGCCGCGCTGGTCGAGCCAGGCCGTCAACTTGCCTAGCAGGTGCGGCAGGTCCGGCCGGCCCGGTTTTGAGACGATGCCGATTTTCTTCGTCATGAGTGCTATGCGCGATTCGAACCGTAGATCAGTATTTCGCGATTCCCTTGGACGCCTTCGAGCGGGCTGTCCATTTGCTGGATCTTCCTGAAGCCGAGCATCTCAATCGCTTGGCGAACCTTGTCAGCGGCTGCCTGCCTGATCACGTCGCTGCGCACGACTCCCCCTTTCCCGACATCACCGCGACCAGCTTCAAACTGCGGTTTCGCCAGGACAACAATCTCGGCGCCTCCCGCTAGCAACGGCGCGACCGGAGGCAACACTAGGGTCGCAGAAATGAAACTGACGTCGCAGCAAACGAACTCGACCCGCTCGGGAATCAGTTCCGTAGAGAGGTCCCGCGCATTTGTCTGCTCGTGAACCGTGACTCGGGCGTCTTGGCGAATGCGCCAGTGCAGTTGATTGGTACCGACGTCGACGGCATAGACCTTGGAGGCGCCGTGCTGCAATAAGCAATCCGTGAAGCCCCCTGTGGAGGCGCCGATATCGAGACAAGTCTTACCGCGCACGTCGATGCCGAAATCGGCAAGCGCAGCCTCGAGCTTGAAACCAGCGCGGCTTACATAGCGGGGCTGCTCGCCGAGGAGGCGAATCTGGCATGCCGCATCGACCTGTTGGCCGGGCTTGTCGATCTTCTTTTCGTCGGCCAAGACCTGACCGGCTAGGACCAGCGCTTGAGCCTTGTTGCGCGATTCCGCCAAGCCGCGGTCCGTCAACAATTGGTCAATGCGTACGCGGGCCTTCATGGCGCGAACCTGCGTTAGGCCGAACGGCTGACGATGCTTTCGGCAATGCCGCGGAGCCAGCGGCCCGCTCCCCCGAAAGGTTCCACGGCCGATAGCGCTAATCTCAACTGCTCAGCCGCCAGCTCTTTCGACCGGGCCAAGCCGTACAGGGCAGGGAAGGTCGCTTTTTGCTGCTCCGCGTCCTTGCCGGCCGTCTTGCCCAGGGCCTCCGTGGTGCTTTCGACGTCGAGAATGTCGTCAACGATCTGGAAAGCGGTGCCGATGGCGCTGCCGTATTCGCTGAGCTGATTCAACTGTGCGCTGTTCGCTTGGGCGAACATGCCGCCCATGCGCACGGACGCCCGAATCAACGCGCCCGTCTTGGAGCGATGGATGTAACGCAACCGCTGTTCTTCGACGGGTTGCCCTTCGGCCTCCAGGTCTTCCATCTGCCCGCCGATCATGCCATCGACGGTCCCGGCGGCAGCGGCGAGCTCGCCGATCATCGCAATCTGCACCGCGGGCGTCGTGTTATCAATCTCGGCCAGCACTTGAAAGGCTCGCGTCAACAAGGCGTCGCCGGCAAGTATCGCCGTCGCTTCGCCGAACGCCTTGTGGCAGGTCGGCAGACCGCGCCGGTAATCGTCGTCGTCGAGCGCCGGCAAATCGTCGTGGATGAGCGAGTAGGTGTGGACAAATTCCAGGGCGCAGGCGGGCGTTCGCGCTCCTTCCGATCGCCCGATCGCCTCCGCCGCAGCGCAGAACAGGATCGGCCTTAGGCGCTTGCCGCCCGCCAGCAGACTGTGACGCATCGCCCGATGGAGCGTTTGGGGACGCTCGTCGGCCCTCGGCGTCAGCCGGTCCAATTCCGCTTCGATGGCCCCGCGTTGCTTCTTGAGATATTCCGCGAGTGTCACTCGCCCTCTCCGTTGTCGTCGAGTTCAAACGGCTGCGCCTCAAGCTTGCGGCCTTTCTTGAGCAGGATCTCGATGCGTGTCTCGGCCTCTTCGAGGCGGGCACGACAGGCCTCGCTCAGCTCGACTCCTTGCTCGAACAGCGCCAAGGACTCTTCGAGCGGCAGGTCCGCGCTCTCAAGCTTCTTGACGATCGTTTCGAGGTCTTCCAGGCCCTTCTCGAACGGCAGATGGTCTTCTTTTGGCTTGGCCATGATGCGGGGAGTCCATCCAATTGTATGCGGATCTCTCCACGTTCTCGTCTCCGAACCATCGCGACTCGGTGCGAGCAATGACGACGTCCGGCCTAAGAGGAGGCGAGATCCCGGTAGAATGGGGACTCATGGCTCCTGAGTCCTTGACAGCCACCGCGACAGGCGAGCGGCTCGCTGCTCTTGAGTCCGCGATCTGCACGGTCATCCGCGGCAAGGCGGAAGCGGTACGTCTGGCGACCATTTGCTTGCTGTCACGCGGCCACCTATTGATCGAGGACGTTCCGGGCGTAGGCAAGACGACCCTAGCCCATGCTTTGGCCAGGGCCATCGACTGCGATTTTAATCGCATTCAGTTCACGTCGGACCTGCTGCCCACGGACGTACTTGGCGTCACCGTCTACAGCGCCTCTCGCGAACAGTTTGACTTCAAGAAGGGCCCTGTTTTCACCAACTTGCTGCTCGCCGATGAGATCAACCGGACGACGCCCAAGACGCAATCCGCCTTGCTGGAAGCGATGAACGAAGGCCAGGTTTCAATCGACGGCAGTTCCTACGCCCTTCCGCAGCCATTCATGGTCATCGCCACCCAGAATCCTGTCGAGTATCACGGCACTTTCCCGCTTCCGGAGGCGCAACTCGACCGGTTCCTCTTGCGGATTGAGATGGGCTATCCCGATATGCAGAGCGAGAAGGACATTCTGCGTTCCAACGGCGATCGAATTGACCCAGCCCATCTTCAACCCGCGATGCATGCGTCCGAGGTGCTCGAAATCCAGAAACAGGTCCCCCATGTCCAAGTGCATGAAGACGTATTGGATTACATCCTCGCCATCGTCCAAGCGACTCGCGAGCATCCGCACTTGAGTCTAGGTGTGAGTCCGCGCGGCTCGATCGCTTTGCATCGCGCAGCCCAAGCCTCCGCCTTGATCGCCGGGCGCGGCTATGTGACGCCCTACGACGTGAAGAGCCTGGTGAAGCCCGTCTTCGCTCATCGCATCGCTTCCGACCGCCGTTTTGGCGGAGAGGCAGAGGCGGTGGAGCGTTCGGAGCAGGTCCTCGACGAGATTCTCACTTCCATCCCAGCGCCGCGCTGAGCGGCTCCGCAGGTAAACATGCAGACCGCCATCATTGGACTTCCCCAAGTCGGAAAGACTTCCTTATTCACGATCCTTACCGGAGCCGCCAGTGAAGGGCGAGTCGGCTCGACGAAGTTGCAGATCGGTGTGGCGAAAGTTCCCGACAAGCGCGTCGACGCCTTGGCGGAAATTTTCGAGCCGCCCAAGATCACTTACGCCACGGTGGACTATGTAGACATGCCGGCCATGTCTCGCGAGGCGCTTCGTGAGCCCAGCTACATTGCAAGCCTCAGGGCCGTCGATGCTTTCGCTCACGTCCTGCGCTGTTTCGAGAGTGAGATCGTGGCCCATGCCGAAGGTTCCATTGAGCCCAAACGCGACTGGCAGAACGTGGAAGCCGAACTCATTCTGAATGACCTGCAAGTCGTTGAGAACCGGCTCGCCCGCGTGGAAAAGGATCTCAAGAAGCAGCGAACCCCCGATCTGCCCAAAGAAAAAGACCTGCTCGAAAGGTGCCGGACCGCGCTGGAGAACGAGCAACCGCTGCGGGAACTGGAACTTGAGGCCGAAGACCAGAAGCGGCTGAGAGGATTCCAGTTCCTATCGGAGAAGCCCATGCTGCTCGTCTTGAATCTCGGCGAAGACCAAGCGCCGGAGTTAAAACAGATCGAAGAGAAATACCGGGCGGAGTGGCTGCAGGGCCGGAAGAATATCGCCATTGCGGCCGTCTGCGGTTCTGTCGAAGCGGAACTTGCCGAGCTGGACCCTTCCGAAGCGGCGGACCTAATGGGCACCTACGGGCTGGCCGAACCTGGTCTGGACCGCGTCATTGAAGCAAGCTACGACCTGCTGGGGTTGATGTCGTTCCTCACTGCCGGGGAGACCGAAGTGCGCGCCTGGACGATCCCCAAGGGCACCAAGGCCGCCAAAGCCGCCGGAGCCATTCATAGCGATTTCGAGAAGAAGTTTATCCGCGCCGAGACGATCAATTGGCAGCGGCTTCTCGATCTCGGCGGCTACTCCGGGGCCAAGGGGACAGGCGAGTTACGGTTGGAGGGCAAGGAGTACATCGTCCAAGACGGCGACGTACTGGTGATCCGCCATAGCTAGCTTTCGGTTGTCGCCTTTCGGGTTCTTTGGCCCTATCCGGGTTTCCTTCGGAGTCTGCAACTTCCCGGGCTTGGTCAGCGTCTGACATACTGAGAGTGCTAGAGGAAAGCGCGATGGTGACCTATAACGAGGCGGGCGTCGAACTCATTCAAGCGAGGGGAACTGAAGGCCGGTTCCAGTACCAAGGACGTACCATGCGCCTAGGCGTCTTTAATCAGGGAGACGCTTGGTACATCGGCGTACACGAGGCAGCCGGCGGCAAAGTCGCCCGGCTGAGTCTGGAGTTCGCCCCAACGCTCAAAGAAGCCAAGGACATGCTGAAGTACGGCTTCTTTCTTGACCTCCAGCAAGACGATCAGCTTTTCGCTTGTCTAGAAGGCGAGGGTCTGCTTTCCGTTTCGCGGCTAGGCGCACAGACGACGAGCTAGCCTTCGCGCCACTCTTCTTCCAATTTGCGCGTGTACTCGCCTGATGCGAACAAGGCGAAGGGGAAGTTGGCGTACTGCAACTCCGGACCCTTTTCGAGATCCTTCCAAGCCGTATAGGCGTAGTCGGCGTAACGGTAGTAGTGCCGCAAATAGCGCATCTGCAGCATTTCTGGAGTCGGCGGAAGCCGAAACTGCATGTATATGCCGATGGATCGCGAGAAGATTCGCGCGTACTCGACCACTCCCCATCCGCGCAGTTTTGTGGCGACGTCTTCCGGCGTCTGTTCAATTAAGAGGCGGGCGAAGCTTTGTGCCGGCAGCCGCAGGGAAATCAGTTCCGGATCCCGGCCGCAGGTGTCGACGCATTGGTCGAGCCAGCGGCAAATATCCTTGCCCACGTAGAAGAGCATCCGAAACTCGGTGAAGCGGCCCTCGATCATTTGGCGCTCAAGGGCGTCCTTCTCTTTTTGTGAGCTCTCGTCGTCAATCATCGACAACGAGGCCCTAGCGCTCTCCAACACTTGAGCCGTGGCCGCTGACTCCGTAAACGGATGCAAAATGAGCGGCGGGAGCGGGTGCGCGGAGGGAAGTTCGATTTTTTGACCCTGGGCCACAGCGTGAACGAGGACTTTGGCGCACCG
>CAZYOX010000244.1:0-6763 GCA_964649285.1 uncultured Bryobacterales bacterium
GTGGACGAGCATGGCCGTCTCAAGCACTTCATCGGGCAACGCGAGGAAGCGCTCTTCAAAGTCGCCGCGAATGACCGTCGGGTATTCGGTCAAGTACGTCAGCGTGTCAAGCAGCTTGGCATTGGGACGCACGCGCGCGGCGCCGCTCGATGGGAACTCCGTTTCGTAACCGTCGACGATGCGCTTGCGGCGTTCGTCGGCTGAGAGGATGACGAAATTCTCCGCCAGCGCGGCGCGATATTGCGCGGCATCGGTGACGGCGACGCCCTTCTTGCCCAAGCGGCGGTGGCCGTTGGTGACGGATCCGGACTTCACGCCGCCGACATCGAACGAGACGACTTGGCTACCGAGTAAGGCAACGATCCAGCGGATGGGTCGGATGAAGCGCGGACCATTCTTCGCGCCCCAGTACATCGTTTTCGGGAAGTAGATGGAAAGAAGCACGTCGGGCAGGACTTCGGTGAGGATGTCCTTAGTCGGGCGTCCTTCGACTTTGCGCTCGACGAAGATCTTGCCGTCGCCGCCCACTTGGACTTGATCGAGGCTAATGCCCGCACGCTTGGCGAATCCTTCGGCGGCCTTGGTCGGCTTACCTTCGGCGTCGAAGGCGACGTTCTTGGGCGGACCGCTGAGCGTCTCTTGCTTGTCGGCTTGGCGATCGGCGATGCCGCTGGCCATCAACGCCAAACGGCGCGGAGTCGCGTCGGTCGTGCAGGTCACCCCGCCGGCGAGATCGAACTTTTCGAGTGCGGCGAGGAAGCGTTTCTCAAGATCCGCCAAAGCGTTGCGGATCATCCAATCCGGAATCTCTTCCGTGCCGATTTCTAACAGGAAGTCGCTCATGCGGCCTCCTGCGCGGGGTACTTCTGCTTCATCCAGGCTTGGGCCACGCCCACGGCGAGGTTGCGCACGCGTTGAATGACGCCGACGCGCTCGGTGACGCTAATCGCGCCGCGCGCCTGAAGGATATTGAACAAGTGGGAGCACTTCAAGGTTTGGTCGTGAGCTGCAAGCAGCGGGAAACGGGCGATCTGCACAGGATCTTCGAGCTTGTTGAAGAGATCGACAAGCCGCTTGCTCTCGGCTTCGTGTAAGGCGAATTCCTTCCACACCATGTCGACGTCGGCAATCTCGAAGTTGTAGACCGAGTACTGCCGCTCATCGGCGAAGCGCACATCGCGATACTTCTTGTCGCCGCTCCACTGGATGTCATAGACGCTGTCGACGTTTTGGATGAAGGCTGTGAGCCGTTCGAGGCCGTAGGTCAGTTCCGCCGGGCAGAAATCGAGGTCAATGCCGCCGCACTGCTGGAAGTAAGTGAACTGAGTGATCTCGAGGCCATCGAGCATGACCTGCCAGCCGACGCCCCAGGCGCCAAGCGTGGGCGACTCCCAGTTGTCTTCTTCGAGCTTGATGTCGTGCTTCGAGAGATCGATGCCGATCGCTTCGAGGCTCTTCATGTACAGCTCGATGACGTCTTCGGGCGCGGGCTTCAAGATGACTTGAAGCTGCATGTGCTTGTACAGGCGGTTGGGATTGTCGCCGTAGCGGCCGTCAGCCGGGCGGCGGCTGGGCTGCACGTAAACCACGTTGTAAGGGTCGGGTCCGAGGACGCGAAGAAAGGTTTCGGGGCACATGGTGCCGGCGCCGACTTCGACGTCGAGCGGCTCCTGCAAGACGCAACCTTTCTCGGCCCAGTAAGACTTGAGCTTCAGAATGATGTCCTGATAATTCTGCATGGAAGGTAGTCGGGGCGAGCCCGCTAAAGACTTCTAGGCTACCAACTTGAGGATGGAAAGCGGCAGGCGGAATCAGGCGGTCATGGCCTCGTTCCAGCGGCGCTGCATCTCGTCGGCGGAGACGTCCTCTCTGCGGGAGGCGATCACCCAGGAGTGCCCAAAGGGGTCGACGATCGTACCCGTACGATCTCCGTAAAATTCGTCCTTGACTGGACGCAAGACTGTAGCTCCGTTGTCGACCGCCCGCTGCACTACGCTGTCGGCGTCGTCGACGTAGAGGTGCAATCTCACAGGCGTGCCACCGAGCGATTCGGGGCCGAGGGCTCCGAAGTCCGGGTACTCGTCAGCGAGCATGAAGATGGCGCTCCCCCGTTGCAGCTCGGCATGCCCGAGCCGTCCGTCGTTCGGGTCCACGAGGCGGAAGAGTTCTTGGAACTCGAAGACCTTCGTGTAGAAGTCAATCGCTTCGAAGCCGCCTTTGACGACCAGATAGGGAGCGAGCACGTGGGTGGGTGATGACGGCATTGGATTTCCTCTTTGAATTATATTACAATACGTTTCGTAATCATACAATGACCGGGCAGAAAAAAGAAGCGCCCCCGGCGGCCAGGCCCGGACGGCCGCGCAGCGAGCAGGCGCGCAAGGCGATCTTGCAGAGCGCTTATGCCTTGCTGAAAGAGCGCGGACCTGCGCGGGTCACCGTAGAGGAAGTGGCGGCGCGCGCCGGAGTAGGTAAGCCGACGATTTACCGCTATTGGGCCAACGCTCAAGAGCTGGCGATGGCGGCGGCGATGGAGCGGTCGCCGAGTGAGGTGAAGGTTGCGGAAACGGGCTCTGCCCTAGAGGATTTACGTCAGCATGTGCGGGCGATCATCGGCCGATTCTCATCGCGGCACGGGCGGCAGTTGGCGTTGATGCTGGCGTCGGCGGAGCAAGACAGCGAGTTGTTCAAAGCGTTTCGCAACCGCGTCGTGCTGCAAGGCCGGAATGAAGGCAAAGCGATTTTGGAGCGTGCGGCGGCGATGGGAGAGATCCGCGAGAACGCGCCGTTGGAGGCGGCGGTTGATCTCATCTACGGTTCAATCTTTTTTCGCTTGATTGCCCACCACGCGCCCCTCAACGAAGCGTTCGGGGATTCCGTCGTCGACGTTGCGCTGACGGGACTGGCACGGGCGCGAAGGTAAGGTTCATGCGGGGCCTAAAGTCCGCAGCTACCTACTCGACGCAAGGGTAACGGCTAGCTTAGACTGGCCGCTATGTCAAAATGGCGGAATTTCCGCGAGAATCACCCTCGCGCCGTCAAGGCTGCAAGGGGGGCTTTGATCGCGATGCCTCTATGGGTTGAGCCGACGTGGTCTCTGGTGTCAGACAAGCCCCTACTCCCCACGATCACCGGGTGGGCACTAGAAGCGTGGGGACGGCGAACCCCAGGGTTGCTCAATTGGCTCGCCATGGCGTTCTTGGCCCTACTTTTTTACTACCCAGAAATCAAACGCTTCATGGGCGGCGTTCCGCAAGAACGCCCCTCAGGCTCGGAGCAAGGTGCCTTACCAGTGGTGACGCCGTCTTCAGGCTTCCTGCAGAAAGCGAGCCAGAGAGGGGTTCAAGTAGAACTTTCTCAACACAGGCAATCCGTCAATCTGACGATGGTCAATGTCGTTGTTCTTAACAATGGGCCAAAGGAAACGGTACGGGGCGCTTACCGATTCTCCGAGTCATCCGTCAAAGCGTTGGAAAACTTGAAAGCCCGCCCAATCTACATCCCGCCGTTTGGCGATGCCACTGAGATCACGCTTCAGAATGGGGGAGCCTTCTCATCGCACTTGTTTTCTGTCTCTATCCCGCCCATGAACCTACACGTCTACAAGCACGAGTCCTACATCGAAACGGAACTCAAGCCCGACCTTCCAGCCTCTTTTGTTGTCACGGTGCAGATTTGGCTTAGCGATACATTGAGCGTGTGGCGGAGTGATCGTATCGACATCACGTCAAACGGAATAGAGATATCAGAAGTGGCTGCGACGACCAGTCTTCCTCCGGGGGCTTCCGCATGGGCAAATACTTCAGTACAGAGGGGCGGGACGGGCGATGCTCAGCGCATCCAGGACTTGGCTGATGAAATCCTGGCGTTTTACGAAACCAGGAAGAATGAGAGGCCCTCTGTTCTTATGGAGGCTGCCACAAGACTTGCTTCGCCGTGGGAGCCGTCGTATGACCAAGCTACAGTGGTTATCTTCAAGGAGACCTATGGTGCGCGCATCCATGACGCCAGGGATGTCTTCAAGGCGGCGGGGCTGGATACGTCCGGCCTCGACATCCATAACGCCATGAGGGCAGAGCGCGTCTACGGCTTTGGGTACACGTTGAAACACCGGGCGTCTAAGCTGTGAGTACGTCGTATGGCAAAGAAACCTCCCCCCAAGTTAATCCCCTCGCCTAGAGCGCATTGAGCAGGCGCAGGCTACGCAGGCGATGCTCGAAGTGATTCTCTAAACGTTGATTGAGGAAGCGGCGCAGGTCGGCGGCGGTCGAGGGCGTCCACGGCTCGGACTCTAGGTCGGCCAAAGACTTGCGCAGCATCAGGCGGGCCAGGCTGCGAGACGCCGGTGTCAGCAGATAGGACTCTGGCGACTTGGCGTCTGCGGAGAGCAGGCCATCGTGCAGGTGGTCGAACCACGCAGGGTCTTGAGGGCCGATGGCGGCGCCCGTCTCCAGGCAGACGTTTAACGGCGGAAGCCATCCGCCGAGCTTCACCGACCACAGGGCGAAGTATGTGAGCACACGCTGCATCCAGGGCGGAACGCCGGTGAAGCCGTTCGCCTTGTAAGCGCGCATGCCTTTGAAAGACGTCTCGACAGCGAGACTCACCAGCCGGAAGTAGGCGTCGTTTGGTTCGTGCTCAGGCAACATGTCTTCGGCGACTTCGGCGATGTAGTCGAGGGCCAGGCTGCAAGGGTAGTCGGCCAGCATGACCAGCGGCGGGCTGAGCGGCTCGGCGCGGTCGATGCGCACGAGCTCGAGCGTCTGCTTTTGGAAATAGTGAATGCGCACGTGGGCCAGGCGTTCGAGGCTCGCGCCGTAGTTGCTCTTAGGCCGGCGCACGCCGCGGGCGATGCCGCGCAACTTGCCGCGATCGCGCGTGAAGAAACTGACGATCAGGTCGGCTTCGCGGTAAGGGTAGGTGCGCAGGACGAGCGCTTCGCTTTCGCGTGCGGGCATCGGCGGCCCAAGAGGAGGGGTTGATGTGAGCGTAGCACGCGCGGCGAGTATCCTAGGAAGTCGGAGATAGCCCCATCCCAGTCGACCTTGCCGCCGCCGCGGGCTGGACCGCGGAGTACCGCCGAGAAGGCGGCATCGCAATCACTTGGTTGCGCCGTGAAGTAACGTCGGCGCGCTGGGCGCTGTTAGCGGACACGCACGTCTCTGCGGACGCGGCCGCACAGTATGGGGGCGTGAAGCCGGCGACCTCCACCGCCGCCGCAGTGGAACAGGCACGCGCGCGAAGCGTCAGCGGAACGATCGTTAACGGCGACATCGCCTGGATGCAGGGACTGCCGGAAGACTACGAAGCCGCGGAAGTCTTGCTGGGCCCGCTCGCGGATCACGGTCCGCTGATTACCTTGCCGGGAAATCACGATCACCGCGCGAACCTGTGTAAGGCGTTTAGTGATCCGCGCATGGATGAAGGCGCGGTGAAGGTCATCACGATCGTCGATGCCGGAGCAGTGCGGCTGGCGTGTCTCGATTCGTTGCGGCGAGAAAATATCGTCTCGGGGCGCATCGATAAACAACAGATGGTTTGGCTTAGCAGCTGGCTTGACGCCCATGCCGACAAGCCTATCGTTTTGTTCGTGCATCATCCCTTGGACGATCCGCAGAACGGTTTGTTGGATGCACCCGAGCTGCTGGAACTCTTACGCAAGCACGACGCGGTGAAGGCGATCTTCACGGCGCACGATCATCGCTTCGCGCCGCGCGAGCAAGACGGGCTACTGGTCGTGCCGCAGCCAGCCGTCGGCTTCCCTTTTGAAGCGGCCGTGATGCAGGGCTGGTTGGAAGCGGAGTTCGCTTCGGACGGCGTGAGTTTGACGCCGTGGGCGATTCCAGTTGGGCCGCAGAAAGCCGTTTGGCTGACGTGGTTGCGTTAGACCGGGCGGATGTTGCGGTGAATGGCGTAGAGGGCCAGCTCTAAGCGATCGCTGACGCCTAGCTTGTCGAAGATATTGTGCAGGTGGTTTTTGACCGTCTGCTCAGAAATAAACATCCTCTCGGCGATTTCTTTGTTCTTGAAGCCTTGCGAAACGAAGCCGACAATTTCGCGTTCGCGGTTGGAGAGGCGGGGTTTGTCGCGGTCGCGCGGACCCGCATCCATAGGCGAGGCGAACTGACGCATGACAGCCGCGGTGGTGCGCGCATCGAGCCAAATTTCGCCGCCGTAGACTTTGCGAATGCTCTTGATCAGCAAGTCGGTCGCGGTCTGCTTTAGTACGATTCCGCAGGTGCCGTACTTCATTGCCTGAACGTATTCGCCCTCGTCGTCCGAGGCGGTCAGGACGATGATCTTGGTCCTCATCTTCTGGTTCTGCATACGCTGCAGCAAAGTGAGACCGTCAAGCCCGGGCATTTTCAGATCGAGCAGCAAGATGTCGGGGTCGGAGTCGCGCAGGATGTCGGCAACTTCGCTGCCATCCTTGGCTTCACCGACGATCTTCATGTCTTCTTCAAGTCCAAGCAATCGGCGGAGCCCATCACGGAAGATCGTGTGGTCATCAGCAATCGCAATGCGGATCGGATGGTCCTTGGAACTTTTCGGCGGCTTCACCGGCTTTTCGGCCTTAGTGGGGGCGCTATCCGCCGTTGTAGCTTCGGTCTGAGTCATCAGTTCTTCCGTTGAAATCGAACGGGTTAACCCCGATCCACAAGGCCATTCTAAAGTTCTATAAGTACTGTGTCAATGATGGAAAGGGCTTAAGAGCGGTCCTAGGCCCGACGCGATGTTCTAGTCCCATTTCACCTTATTTCTG
>CAZYOX010000245.1:0-6742 GCA_964649285.1 uncultured Bryobacterales bacterium
TGTCCTCGACGCTGTTGAAGTCGTAGTTCGGGTTCTCCGGATTCGTCCGGTTGGCGGTAGTCCAGAGCAGGCGGCCGCCGACCTTGAAGGTGTGGTTGCCGCGGATCAGGCTGAACTTCTGGTCATAGGTGGACGTTCCGCCTTCCATCTGCCAAACCTCCGCGGAGTTCAAACCGAGAGATCCGGTGGGCGTCTGGATGTTCAGCCGCGGTATCCGTGCCTGCCATTCCACGGTTTCTCCTAGCGGTGAGATGAACTGTTCGCTGAAGAAGTTGTCGAGCCGGTCCATGTCGCCGTAGTTGTAGCCCCAGCGCGACTCCGACACCCAATTGCTGCCGGTGTGCGTGTACTGCGCGTTGTAGCGATCTTGAATGTAGATGTACTCCCGGTCGTTGGTACCGTCAACGTTAAACCGGGGATCGAGCCCGAACGGGCGGCCGCGCACGTACGTGAACGAGAAGTTGCCGCTATCGGTCGGCCGATAGTCGCCACGAATGTTCCAGGTGTTGTCGATTCGCTCCTCGGAACCCACCTTTTCGGCGCGGCCGCGATTCTCGTCGAGAATGGTCGAAGGTGAGGGCAGCGTGTCCAGTAATGCTTTGGTTTCCGGGAACGGCAGCGCCTGGAGAATGGTCTCGCGGAACGAATCGGTCGGGACGGTTCCCGTCACAAAGGCGCTGCGATAGCCGCGGTACCCCTCGTAGGTGGTGAAGAAGAACAGCCTGTTCTTGACGATCGGTCCGCCCAGCGAGCCGCCAAACTGGTTGAACACTTCGCGGTTCTTCGGCAGCAAGTTGCCAGAGCTGTCGTAGTTCGTCTGGAACGGGTTGCGCGCGTTGAAAACGTGGGAACGGTAGTTCCACACGCCGCTGCCGTGAAATTCGTTGGTGCCGCGCTTGCTGATCAGATTGATGCTGCCGCTGACGACGCCGCCGTTCTCGGCCTTCATGACGCCGCGCTGGATCTGGACTTCCTCGACGCCCTCAATGCTCATGATGTCCATGTAATTACGGCCGCCGTAGTTCTCTAGAGCGCGCCCTTCTCCGGGCTGCGAGTTCGCATCGGTGCCGTTGACGGTGACGCCGGCTCCGCTCCTGCCCATGCCGTTGATGCGGACGCCGCCGTTTCCGGTTTCGATGCCGCTCGTGAGTTTGAGCACGCTGGACACATTGCGGCGGCCGAGCGGCAGTTCCGTGACCTTGGAATTATCGATGCTCTCGATTTGCTCCGAGGCTTCCGTTGAGACCAGCGGAGGCGCTCCCTCGACCTCCACGGTTTCCGTGACTTGCCCAACCTCCAAGGAGTGGACCTGGCGCACGTTGGCCCCCGCCACCAGCCGGATGCCGGTCGCACGGTAGGCCTTGAAGCCCGGCGCTTCGATCGCAAGCGTGTAAGTGCCGGTCGGAAGCACCGGGAACGTGAATTCGCCCGCCGCGCTTGACTCCGCCGTATAGACTAACCCTGTATTGTCCTCGGTTAGCGTGACCGGGGCCCCTGGTATTACGGCGCCGGATGCGTCCTGCACCGTGCCTGCGAGATTGGCCGTCGTAACTTGCGCCCATGCGCTGACGATCGAAAATAATAAGGCGGCAACAGCTATGCCGCATCTTCTCATCTGGAAGCGAAAAAGTTTCATACGAACCCCCATTCACTACACTGTGCAACCGGCTCATCCAGCCGGCGCCTTTACTCAGCCCCTTCCCGCGCGAACCTAGCGCGGCCCTGTCTGACTCATTGCGAACGGTCACTCCGACTGGTTTCGGCCCACATCCAAACTTCTGGCATCGATAGCAATGCCCAGTTGCCGCACCCTTTGCAATTCCTCGGTCTGAGCGGTCTCGATCCCGTTCGGCGCTAGGGGTTATAAGCTAATCGGCATGCCCGAGCGCCGCGCCTTCCGGAGCAACTTGTCCCCAATCGAAGTAGAGCGGCACACAAAATGGCCGTCCATGCGTTGGCGTTAAATACCATTCCGCTGTGCTTGTGCGCCCAACCCCAGGAGAGTATCCCCCGTTACCGCTAGGACGCCTACGTTACGAACCGTTTGGAACGGGTCCAAATCCGTGTGTGCCGGCGTGATTTTTTTTGAGACGCCAGCTGATTGATCGGCTAGAATACCCCAGGTACGAAAAATCCGCCTCGCCAACCCGACGGGACGGGATGAACGTACTGGGGTCATGAAGCCTGCCGAAATGCAGAGGTTTTCGGAGCAAGCCGTCCGGGAACAACTGGATCGCCTGACGCGAAGCGAAGCGCTCAAGCGCTCGCGGCGGCTCCAACAGTTCCTTCGATACGTTACGGAGTTGACGCTAGCCGGGGAGGAGAGCACCATCAACGAGTACTTACTCGGTGTTGAGGTATTCGAGCGGGGGCCACACTATAACGCGGCCGATGATTCGATAGTCCGGCGCCAAGCTCATGCGCTGCGGCACAAACTGGCTGACTATTACGCCTCCGAGGGCAAACTAGATCCCATTCGGATTGAGATTCCTCTGGGTCACTATGTCCCCATTTTTCAGGCAAATAGTCAGACCGCGGAAGTGGACGCCGTTGCCCCGCCGCCGCTGAGCCAGAGTAAGTCGACGACTTCCAACGCGCCCGCCACCGCGTTATTCGCTGTACTGGGCTTAACCCTAGCGTTCTGGCTGGGTCACGAGTTTGGGACTTCGCGATCGTCAGCAGAAATTCGAGCGTCCAGCGCATCCGAGTCGCCTTCTGTTCATGAGCTTTGGCAGTCCTGGTTAGGCGCGGATCAGGCCCCGCTGGTCGTCTTCAGCAGTCCCATGTCGGCGGTAGTCAAACAGTTCGACGTCCCGCTGCCGCCCGACTCCGAACCGCCTCGTTTAGCTGTACCGGCGGGACTGGATAAGGCTTTCCGCGACAGGTTGGGGCTAAGCCAGGATGGCTACCTCTACCTTTTACCGACGATTAGGAACACGAAAAGCGGCGAATCGCTGGCAGGGGTGCAATTGGCCAATCTATTCGCCGCGAACCGCATGCCCGTTCGCGCCACGACGGCGGCTTTGCTCACTTGGGAAGACTTCCGGCAAAGGAACTTGATCCTGTTCGGTCACAACGAGCAAAACTCCTGGATGGATCCGTTGTTACAGGATTACCCCCTTCAATTGCGGGCCACCTCCGGAAAACTCCAGCGGCGCATCTTCAACGCCAAGCCAAAGCCCGGCGAACCGGAATATTACCAAATCGACTACCCATCGAAAAGCTCTGACTCCACTATTGAGTACGCGCTCGTTTCGATGCTGCCCGGGACCGACGGATTGCACCAGTTGCTGCTGGTCAGCGGTTTGAATACCCAAGCAACGCTGATGGCGATCGAGTTCCTCACAAACGAAGAGCGCGCGGCGCACCTTGTCAATGAATTGCGCCGGCAGGCGCCGAAACACGCTGGTCCTTGGCATTTTCAGTTTGTGTTGAGTGCGGAAGTCCGCGGGGGGGTTCCGACAGGGGCCGCTATTGAATTGACGCGGATCCTAGGCGAACCCTCCCTTTCGCGAGTCCTGCACTAACGGCTCGGCGGATTCCTAGTTTTCCGTTCCTTTTGCCGACTTCCTGTGCCAGCGTTCCGCCGAATAGTGGGCAACCGGCGCTTCTTTGTTTGAGAACAATTCAAATAGCGTCCTCTGCAGGGAGTTGTAGGGCAGATAGTCCGTTGAACCAACGAGCGTGTAATCGGCTTGCAATTGATTCGTCACCGCTTGTTGCATCCCCCCCGGGGAGATGTCACGGGAACCGAGGCGCCAGACGACGGCGGGGCGCCGTGTTCGGACCTCGACGAGCGCCCGATTGGCATAGCCTGCGTCGCGCGCAACGACGGCCGGGTATCCCGAATCCAGCCGGGCCAGCAGCGGCGTTGGGTCGCTATTTAGAGAATCAACGAGCACGAGTGTTTCGCCGGCCGGCGAGTGGGCCTCGATCTGCCGCGCCAACTCTTGATAGGGCACAAGATATCCCGGGTTAAGGAAGCCCGACTGCGCAAAGTACAGACCCACTCCTACCGCATTCAATCCGAGCAGAGCCGCCAGCGCATACCGGTCGCGCGCCGTCTTGACGCCGCAGGCCAAGCCGAGCAGATACGCCGGTAGCAGGAACAGCAGCCTAGCGGGCGTAAACGCGAAAGCCACCCAGCGCCAGGTTCCCAACAAACCGACGGGGGCGGCCATGAGGCCGTAGCGGACGTAGGTCGCTTCGGGAGCGCGGGCCCCCCGGATCAACGTCAACAACAAGAAGGGTGAGATTAGGGCGGCGCTGGTCAGCGTGATCCATGTTTGGGCCTCGCCAAAGGAGAAGGCCGAGAACCAGTAGCCGAGCCGCAGCGCTAGTTCGGAGTGTACGCTCGATGCCAATCTGTAAACATCCTTCGACGATGCCTGCCCGAGGCCGTCGATGAAAACCGGCAACCAGGGCGAGTAAATGACCAAGGCGACAACGGCCGTGATGGCTGCCGCCCGCCAATGCGCGCGGGCGACCACTAGGAGTGCAACCGCCCCAATCGCCGCGCCCGGAAGATAGTGCGTATAGAGCAGGGCCGCAATCGCCCAACCAAGCAAGACAGATCGGCTGATGGTTGGTTTCTCGCATGCCTGTAATGCGGCAGTCATTGCCAGGACAGCCAGCAGAATCTGCAATGAATACGAGCGGGCCATGCGCGCATCCAGCAGCACAAGCGGCGACAAGCACCACAGCGCCAAAAACCAAGTCCGCGGCTCCGTCGCCAGGCGGCCGAGCCAAAGACGGTCCAAGACCACGGTCGTTCCTAGCGCCGTGACTGCCGAAAGAAGCCGGGCCCAGACAATTGGCTCCGTCAGCGCGAAGCTCATCCAGACCTTTAGCAGAGCGAAATAGAGCGGCGGATGAATATCGGCGGCTAGCGCATCACCGATTTCGCTCCAGGGCAGAGCAACTACTTCGAGAGTGAATTGCTCATCTCCCCAAATCGGCAGTAGGTTCAAGTGTGCCAGCAACAGGACGGCCTGTAGAGGCAGCAGCCATCGCAAGGGATGCCGGAGAAACTGCGCCACGACCATTCGGGAACTCTACCAACTCTCGGGCGCACTCGGCAGCGATAGATCGCTCATCCACCTCCTTCCGCGCGCTTGGCAACAGCCCTTGTTGCGTCGCAGCACCGTTTTTGGCCATCTGCATAAGCCCGCCCTGGGGGCCGCGATGGGTTCTTAAGAGCATCCAAGTGCTCGATGCGATGAACTGCGTGGGATATTCCGAGACGGCAACGTTTTGGAGGGAGGGGTTCCTGGCCTGTTAAAGTCGATTAGCGCCGTAAGGTTCGCTCCCGTAGCCGGGAAGCCGGCGTCGAATTCAATAGCATGCCGCCCGTAATCCCACGCTGCGTCTTCCTGGCCTTAGTCCTGAGTCTTGGGGCAGCGGCTCAACTGCCCCCATCGCCTGACGCGTTCGCCGGATTCCCCATCGGCTCCGACGGCAACCTGGTTCGATGGGAAGGCATCGTCGACTACTTTATCCAACTGGACCAGGCCAGCGATCGCATCGAAGTCGAAGAACTCGGCAAGACAACGAACGGCAACCCGTTCTTTGTCGCTAAGATCTCCTCCGCACGAAACATCGCCCGGCTGGATGAAATCCAGGCGACCCAGAAACGTATCGCCGACCCGCGTGGCTTAACCAACGAAGAAGCTGACGAGATCGGCTGGAACTCCCCGGCTGTAGTCATGATTTCAGGCAACGTACACGCGACGGAGATCGCGGCCTCGCAATTTGCCTTGGAACTGGGCTATTTCCTCGCCACCGACGATTCCCTGGCAACCCGGCACATTCTCGACAACGTGGTCTTGCTGCTCGTGCCCTCGCTTAATCCTGACGGCCAGATCATCGTCACCGACTGGAACAACCGCATACGCGGCAGCGTGCATAGGTGGGCGCCGCTGCCTTGGCTCTATCATCCTTACGCCGGGCACGATAACAACCGCGACGCCTACATCATGACGCAGGTCGAGAGCCGCTACACAAACAAGTTGTTGTTCCAGGATTGGTTTCCGCAGGTTTATCTCGATCAGCACCAGCAGGGCAGCGGCGGCATGCGTGTCTTCGTACCGCCCTTTCGTAATCCCATCAATCCGAACGTGGATCCGGCGATTTGGTCAGAGATCGGCCAATTGGGCTTCGCTATGTATCAGCGCTTGCACGAGGCGGGCTTCACGGGCGTCGGCTACGACCAGACGTATACGGCCTGGTGGCAAGGCGGATTTCTGCGCGGCGCCTGGTTCCACAATATGGTGGGCCTACTAACAGAAGTCGCCAGCGCAAATCTGGCTATGCCCGTGATGCAGCAATCGGCTGAACTCGGCAAGCCCCCGAAAAATCCTCAGACCTGGGAAGACTGGCGGAGTGCCCGTGAATTGCAGTTAGACGCGCCGCTCCCTCCCCCGACCGACGTCATGCCGCGGTATGACTACCCTCGGCCCTGGCTCGGGGGCAGCTGGACGCTGCGCAACATCATCGATGCCGAATGGGCGATTACTAAGGCGTTGCTGGAGACTGCGGCGAACGAACGAGTGAAGCTGATTCAGACCCAGGTTCGGCTAGGGCGCGAAGCGGTTGAGGCTGGCCGGCAAGGCGGCCCTTGGGCCTTTGTCTTTGCGCACGATCAACATGACCCCGGCGCTCTTTATCGACTGATCGAGGCTCTACACTACTGCGGCATCGAGGTGGAGCGGATGGGCGTACTTCAACTCCAGCTGCGGCTGAC
>CAZYOX010000246.1:0-6733 GCA_964649285.1 uncultured Bryobacterales bacterium
GCGGTACGTGAGCTGGGTTCAGAACGTCGTGAGACAGTTCGGTCTCTATCTGTGGTGGGCGTAGGAAATTTGAGGGAGGCTGCCTTTAGTACGAGAGGACCGAGGCGGATGAACCTCTTGTGATCCTGTTGTCGCGCCAGCGGCATAGCAGGGTAGCGAAGTTCAGTAGGGATAAGCGCTGAAAGCATATAAGCGCGAAGCTCGTCCCAAGATTAGATTTCCCTGAAGGGCACTTAAAGACTATGAGTTTGATAGGCCGGATGTGTACGCGCAGTAATGCGTTTAGCTTACCGGTACTAATCGCCCGTTTGGCTTGACCATAAAATTCACCCAGGACTGAATCAGGTTCCGCAAGGAATTCGATCCAGCTTCCAGGGGGCGCTCGGTTAACGAGTGCATGCCGGCTTCGGCCGGCTCCGACGATGGACCCTTCAAATATTCAGTCCCGCCTGGCGCGTACCGCACCGGCGGGATAGCTTTCGGGTGGCTTTTGCGAGGAGGCCACACCCGTTCCCATCCCGAACACGGTAGTTAAGCTCCTCTGCGCCGATGGTACTGCATGGGCAACTGTGTGGGAGAGTAGGACGCCGCCCGATTTAAATCAAGAAGCCCGATTCCTAGCGAGTCGGGCTTTTTCTCTTATCGCCCCAATTCCGCTGCCAACTGGCTGCTTACCGCGGCTACTGTTGCCTTCCACTCACCGAGCAGCGCTTGGTTCACTTCGATCTCGATGCCCGCATACGTCTTGTCGGAGAATTGGCGTCGCAAACCTGTCGTATGCCCGTCCGCGACGCCCCGAAAGGGGAAATTCCGCCGTACTCGAAAGCCTGCAACCGCGAATCTTGCAGCAAGCCGCTCCCCCAACTCCCCTTCCCGCTTTCGTCGCGGATCGTACAACACCGCAACGTCCAAGGGGCGCACCACTCCATTCAACCGTGGAGTGAAGGTATGAACGCTGATGTGGACGCAGCGGCCCGTCGACTTGACGCCCTTGCGAATCTCGGTGAATGCCGTGGAGCGAAATGGCTCGTAGTACAACTCGATCCGCCGGGCGCGTTCTTCGTCGGTCACGGCTTCATTACCTGGCACAGGTACGCCGAACGCTACCGCGGGGATCACTCGTCTATGGTGTAGGCTACGGTTGAGGTCGATCACCAGCCGCGACACGATGCCTTCGACGAGCGGAGCGCTTAACCGCCGGGCAATTTCACGCGCCAAAGCGGGGGATCCCTCGTCCCAGGCGACGTGCGATTCCTGCTCCTCCGCACTGAGACCCAGTCCTCGGTATCGATCGGGAATCTTCCGAGAGGCGTGTTCGGCGGTGACGACGACGGCAAAGCGGTTACCAGATTTCATTGCCTTTTAGACACTCAGCCAATTCCGAGTAAAGCCCCCGAACGCGATCCCGCGACGGCGCCGTTCTACCGCGCGCCAACTCCTTCCGGATGCGCTCGCTTAGATTACCCTGCTCCAGGCGCGCTAACGCCAGCGTCAAATAACTGTCGGCCTCTGCGCAGTTCTCGGCCAATAGCCGCAATGCTTCCGCGGCCGACCGCACGCGCCGCGACCCCAGCCAGACCTTAATGTGCGGGGCCTCAACTTTGGCTCTGCCGCCTGCGTGCACCGTCGCGTTGTAATCGGCGATCAACGCCTTCCGGTCGGGCAAGTTCCATTCACCGCTTAGGATCTTCAGGGTCATCCCCTTGAGCGTCGCGATTACCAGGGCGGCACAAGCGACATCCATACGCACGCACTCTTGGGTGTCGAGAATGCGTATCTCGATCGCCGAGCGCATGAAGCGCACGATCGCGCCGCGCGAATTCATCCATTCGTGGCGCAGCGGCGTCGTCGCGGAAACCGGCGCCAGCTCGGCGTAGATTGCTCCTAGCACGTCGCGCTTGTATTGCCGACGGCTTGTCATGTACTCCGGAATCACTTTCCCGGTCACACTGGGGAAACGCCGCTGATTGCCGCGGTAGAACGACAGACGGTTATCGACATCCGGCCCAAACGCGCCTTCAAACATTGGCGAACTCGCCGTCAACGCCGGCAAATAAGGCAACAAACAAACGATCGCGTTGTGCAGCGCTACCGTCTCGGCTTCCGTGCCGAAGGGAAGGTTGATGTGGCAGCTCTGGACGTTCATCCAGCCGTGCCCTTTCAGATCGAAAAGCTTGGCGTACGTGTTGTAAATCCGCCGTCCCGAGCGCTTCCACGTCCGCCCCTGCGCTGGATCGAACCACGGATGCATCGCAGTCGGGAGCAACTGAGCGCCGAAATCCTTCTCGAGAACTCGCGACACCTTGCGCACGCCGCCGTAGAGAACCGCCTCAGCCTTCCGCAAGTCGCGCTGCGGTTTGGCCGTCTTCAACTCGAATACGTGGTCGGCCAACTCATTCGAAAAGCCGCAACCAGCCGTTTCCAAATCCGACGTCGGCCGTCCCGCCAGCTTGCGGAAGAGCGACTCGACCAGATGCTGAACTTCGAGTTTGCGGTCCACGACCGGATATTCCAACTCCAGGCCGGCGACTTCAAACAAGCGATAGGGCCGCCTCACGTAGCCGAGCTCCCCAGCGCCTCCCGACGAATACGAGTTAGGAAGTGGGCGATGATTGTGTCGTAGAGCTTGTCCTTCACCGCCGCGTCTTCGTAGCTTGTCTCTATGTTCGGGTTGTCGTTGACCTCGATCATCAACGGCTTGCCATCCACCTCTTTCAAATCGATGCCGTACAGCCCCTGGCCGATAAGCTTGGCGCTCTGCAGGGCGACCTTCTTCACCGCCGGCGGTACCTTGTCGTTCGGCACGGCCTCTACCTTGCCGTACTGGGTGGACTTGCCGGGCGCCCGTGATGCGATCTGCCAATGCGACTTCGCCTGGTAGTATCTGGCGGCGAAGAGCATCCGCCCGTTGAGCACGCCGATTCGCCAATCGAACGGCGTCGGCTTGAACTCTTGCACGATCAGCAGCGGTGACTTCTTGAACATCTCCGCTAGGATGGAGCGCAACTCGTCCAGGTTGTCCGCTTTCTTAACCGCTGTCGAGAACGACCCTTGCGGGAGCTTGACGATCATGGGCGGACCTAGCTCCAGACAGTTCTCGATCGGCGTTCGGCGCGAAACGATCATCGTCTCCGGCGTCGGAATGCCTTCCCGTTGAAACAGCTCGTGGAGGTAAACCTTGTTAGAGCAGCGGGCGATCGATTCGGGGTCGTCAATCACCGGCATGCCTAAACTTGCGGCGCGCTGCGCAAATACGTACGAAGGCACATCCGTTCCGGTCAACGTTCGAATGAACAGCGCATCGAACTCCGGCAGACGACTCAGGTCGTCTGGACCGATCGTCTCGAACAGGGCGCCTTTGCGCAGGGCCGCCCGCTCGAACTTCTCCAGCGTAACTTCGTCAGACGGCGCAAAGTCATCGCGCGGGTCAAACAGGCAAGCGATGCTCAGCGGCTTATTGCGTGGGCCAGGAGAATCCGCCTTGCGCAGCCGCGCCGCCGTCAGCTGTTCGGCCATGAGCGTCCGTTGCTGTTCCTCCAACTGTTGGAACGGCACGGGGAAAATCTGCCCGACTTTCCAGGACTGATCCTCATGATAGAAGCGCACCTTTAGCGAAGGGAAGCTGTAGGCCGCGAAGATGCGCCGCGCCGCCCTTTGAAACTTGCGCTCCGAAGCGCGTCCGAAGATCACCGTTTCCTCGACATAAGGCAGGTCCATTGCGTGGTAGCGCGGGCCTTCCTGATCCTCGTTTTTATCGTGCTGCAGTACGGTCGCCTGCCCGTGCTCAGGAACGATGATCTTGGGCAGCAGCCGCTTGCGGCCGCGCAAGAGTTTGAAGTCGATCGTGTCGAGTCCGGCTTCGCGCATCGCCCGGAAATAGGCGAAGGGATTGTTGATCTCTTCGATCATCTCCAGCGTCGGATACACGCGCTGTCCGCGGGCATCCGCCAGCAACGACACGTAATAGCCTTTGGACAAATAGCTATACGAACGACAAAGGTTTACAACGATGGTGTCTCGATCCAACGTGCCGGCGCGCCCTTCTAGGTACTCATCCGCCGACACGGTGCGTATGCCATCTAAGGCAGGATCGGATTTGCCTTCCACCACTGCGAGCGCCGCCGCGCTCCGCGAGGACTTTTTCATGTGACGTGCTTTCTCCCGTTAAGAACGAGTAGGACGGCATCGTAGGTGATGTCGCCCAAGAGTATGGAATTAATAAGACGATCGGAAGGAACGGAATAGCGACCGCTGCGGCTAAACGGTATATGCGGCGACGGATCTCTCACCACGAAACGGTCGCTGCGCGGATAGTAACCGCAGATCACCACAAAATGGCCCATCGCCGAGCCGCGGATATCATCGTCGTCAGGACCGAGCTCTCGCGGCCGGCGGTAAAGATAGGTTGCGCTCAGGCCCGTCAGTACGGGGTGGCCGCGCTCCAAGTAGTGACGAATCAGCTGCGTATTCAGTTCGTTAAAACGCACCTTTCCGCCCAGGCGGACGAAATTGGCGTAGGCTTCGGTCGCGCGCCGCAGCTTTTCCTTCTTGACGGCTTCTTTGCGCAGCAACAGCTTCTCGATCAATTCCTTCGGCGGTAGCCGGCGCCAAGTCGGATCGAAAACGCGCTGATTGTAAGAGTAGAGGGTCGGCTCGAATCCAAGCCGTATCGCCGCCGTCCCCAGCAGCACGCCAAGGGTTCCGCCATCGGGGTTCTTCGGCGTACTGCGAATGACTTCGTCGAGTGATGCCGAGAGACCGTAATACCGAAAAACCTGGGTCAGGCAGGTTGGGCCGCAAGTCGTATCATCCGGCTGGGCAAAGCGCGGCACGTTGAGCAGGACAGGGGAACCAAAGCCAGGTGCGCCGGCGGACATGAAGGTGACGCCTTGATCATCGCACTACCCGAAGCCGGACGATAGAGCCGGCGGCCGTGTCGGGACAAAAAAGGAGGGGGCATGCTTCCGCGAGCTTGTCGGTGCGGCGAAGCGCGAGTACCCTGTAGACGCCATGCCTGCCGATTCCCGCTCCCGTCGCGAGTTGCTGCTTGCCTTGCCCGCCGCGGGAGTACTCGCCTGCTCCGGCTCTAAGGCGGGCGGTTTTCAGCCGCTGTTCGACGGCTCCAGCCTTGCCGGCTGGCAGGGGGACGAGTCGCTCTGGCTTGTGGAAGACGGCGCAATCGTCGGACGCTCGCCGGGCATCGACTACAACGATTTCCTAGCGACTGACCAATCCTTCGGCGATTTCACGTTGCGCTTCCAGATTCATTTGCTAGGCAACAGCGGCAACAGCGGCGTCCAATTTCGCAGTGAGCGCGTACCGGGAGAGACGGAGATGATCGGCTACCAGGCGGATGTCGGTCCCACCTACTGGGCGAGCCTCTACGACGAATCGCGGCGCCGCAAGACCCTCGCCGCACCAGACGAACCGACGCTCCAACGCGCCCTCAAGCCAGGCGACTGGAACGACTACGAGATTCACGCCGAGGGGTCGCACATCGTGCTGAAGCTCAACGGCATCACCACCGTGGATTACACGGAAACCGACGCCGGCATTCCGCTTACCGGACGCATCGCCCTGCAGATTCACTCTGGACCGGCGATGGAAGTTCGCTTCCGCAACATCGAAATCCGCGAGCTCTAGACGGCAACGTTCCGAACTCCAGCATTGCTCATTCTCTAAAGCGGCGCTAGTATAGTCGCCAAGATCGGTCAAGGAGCAATGCCATGCCTTTGTCGCGCAGAGATTGGTTGAAACAGGGCGCGCTGGCGCCGGCTATGGTGATTCCTGGAACGGCGCAAGCCTACGACATTGACGAGGTCGAGCGGCGTCTCGCCAAGCCGAGCAAGGTCGAAGGGGTCTCGAAACTCGATCTGCCCACTCCTTCGCTCGTTCTTGATCTGGACGCGTTCGAGGCCAATGTCGCCAGCATGGCGGCCCATGCTAAACAGCACGGGCTGCAGTTGCGGCCCCACTCAAAGACCCACAAGACGCCTGAGATCGCCCGCCGCCAACTTGCGGCCGGGGCGCACGGCGTCTGTGCGGCGACGATCCATGAAGCCGAGATCATGCATGCCGCCGGCATCGGCGGAATCCTGATCACCGGCGAACAAGTCGGCCCCAACAAGATTGGACGGCTCGTTCGCTTGACCAAGAAGGCGCCTGAAACGATGTCGGCAGTGGACAATGTCGAACACGCCGAACAGCTCAGCGAAGCCGCGCGCGCAGCGAAGGTCACCCTCAATGTGATGGTGGATGTTGACCCCGTCGGGCGGCGTACCGGAATTGCGCCGGGCGAGAAGGCGCTTGCGCTGGCCAAGCGCATCGACCAGCTTGAAGGTTTGCGTCTACGCGGCGTCCACGGCTACTCCGGCTCTTCCGCTCACGTGACGGGCTTCGAAGCGCGCAAGGCGCACTCGACCCAATACATGACGCCGGTCATCGAGTCGTTTGCGGCGATGAAGAAAGCGGGTCTGCCTGCCGAGATCATGTCCGGCTCCAGCACCGGGACTTACAACATCGATTGCGATCTCGACGGCATGACCGAGATGCAAGTCGGCAGCTACGTCTTTATGGATGTGGAATACCGGCGCTCCGGCGGAAAATCGGGCGAGGTCTATACGGACTTCCGTCCGTCCCTGACCGTTCTGGCCACGGTGATGAGCAAGAATTACGACGACATCGCCACCATCGACGCTGGCTTGAAAGCCTTCGCCACCGACCGCAGTTTTGG